>JBGVOA010000474.1:0-3658 GCA_045126095.1 Christensenellales bacterium
GGTGGCCAGCACCTCGGGGATGGACTCCACCAGGCGCTCGTCGGCCTTGGTCGCGCCCTTCTGCATCAGCGCAGAGTAGCCGCCCAGGAAGTTGACGCCCATCTCCTTCGCGGCCTTGTCGAGGGCCTTGGCGATCGGCCGGGGGTCGCCCTGGCAGATCAGGCTCACGGGGGTGACGGAGATGCGCTTGTTGACAATCGGGATGCCCAGCTCGCGCTCGATGGCTTCGCCGGTCTTCACCAGATCCTTGGCCATGAAGCAGATCTTGTCGTACACGCGGGCTGCGCAGGCCTCGGCTACGGGGTGGGAGCAGTCCAGCAGATTGATGCCCAGGGTGATCGTGCGAATGTCGAAGTTCTGCTCCTGGATCATCTGCATCGTTTGGAGGATTTCGCCCGTTTCAATCATGGGGACACCTCCTTAAATGCGGTGCATGGCGTCGAAGATATCCATGCGCTGCATGTGGATGTGCAGGTTCTTCTCCTTGCGGATGGGGTCGAGGGCCTCGTCGATGACGGCGAAGTCCATCGCTGCGCCGTCCAGGTCGACCACCATCATCATGGTGAAGCAGCCGGACAGGATGGTCTGGGAAATCTCCAGGATATTGACGTTCAGGTCGGCCAGCTTGGTGGCCACGCTGGCGATGATGCCGGTGGTGTCCTGGCCAGTGACGGAAACGAGGGCCTTGGTCATGGGAAACTCCTCCTTGTATATCGGTGATCGTTGGGCAGAAGTGCTGCCCGGATGGATACACGAAAACAGGGCATGGTCATGCCATACCAGCTTCATAATATAGTTGAAAACCCGCTGTTTGTCAAGAGAAAACCCGCAGATACATGCATTTTCGCTGTATCTGCGGGCAGGGGCTTATTCTCCTGTATGGATGTGGCAGAAGATGATGCTCGTCAGCGCGGCCTCCTCATCCAGGGCGATGAAGGCGGCGTTCTGCTCCTCAAAGGACGGCATCAGCTGCACGGCAAGGTCTGCGAGGTGGAGCAGAAGCGCCGGACTGAGGTGCGTCTGCGCCATGAAGTCGTCAAACTGCGCGGCGTGCTCCTGTGCGCCCACGAACCGCAGCGCTGCCGGGACGTCGGCGACCTCCTCCGGCGACATGAACGCGAACACGCTGCCCAGTCCGCCGGAGAGCATCAGCCCATTGTAGCTCATGGCGATGTACAGCAGGCGTTCGTCACGGGTGAGGCAATCGATTCCGCCGCTCCAGACGCGCTCATCCAGCTCACCGAGAAACGCGTTGACGGCGTCCCATTCGGCCTCCGTGTAGGAGGTGATGCGGGTGCGGGTGGCGGAGGCGGACAGGGGCAGCGCCAGGCAGAGGGCAAGCAGAAAGGCGAAAAGGCGTTTCATGGGCATGCTCCTTTCGGATCGGGTTCACCCTATATACGCCCGGGGACAGGAAAATGTTTCATCGACGGAAAAATTGTGGATAACCTGTGGTGTACCCGCATTGTGCAGTGAGGGCCAACGCCCTCGTGCCTTCATGTGCCTCACTCCGCCTTGTCAAACTGCGCATGGTACAGCTCGTAGTACATGCCCTTTTTCTCCAGCAGCTCCCCATGGGTGCCGCTCTCGACAATCCGCCCCTTGTCCATAACGAGGATGCAGTCTGCACCGGTGATGGTCGACAGACGGTGGGCAATCACGAAGCACGTCCGCCCGTGCATCAGCTTCAGCATCGCGTCCTGGATGCGGCGCTCGGTCTGCGTGTCCACGTTGGAGGTCGCTTCGTCCAGGATGAGCATGGAGGAGTCGATCAGCATCGCGCGGGCGATGGTCAGCAGCTGCTTCTGGCCCTTCGAAATGCTGTTGCCGCTGCCGGTGACCACGGTGTCGTAGCCCTGGGGCAGGGACATGATCATGTCGTGGATGTGGGCGGCCTTTGCGGCGCGGATCACGTCCTCGCGGGTCACGCCGTCGCGGCCGTAGGCGATGTTCTCGAACACCGTGCCGTCAAAGAGCCAGGTGTCCTGCAAAACCATGGTGAACTGCCGCCGCAGCTCGTCGCGCTTCAGCTTGCGGATGTCCACGCCGTCCAGCAGGATCGCGCCCTCCGTCACGTCGTAAAAGCGCATGAGCAGGTTGATCATCGTCGTCTTGCCGCAGCCGGTTTCGCCCACGATGGCCATCACCCTGCCGGGCTCGGCGGTGTAGGAGATGTGGTGGAGGACTGTCTTGTTCGCCTCGTAGCCGAAGGAAACGTCGCGGAACTCGATGTGGCCGCGGCAATCGCCGATGGGCTGCGCGTCCGGGTCGTCCGCAGGCTCTGGGGAAAGCGCCAGCAGACCCAGCACGCGCTCCGCCGCCGCCAGGGAGGACTGGATCTCCGCCAGGATATTCGCGAATTCATTGATGGGGCCGGAGAACTTGCGGGAGTAGAGCACAAAGGCGCTCACGTCGCCCAGCAGGATGCGTCCGCCCATGTACATCAGCGCGCCGAAGACGCTCACCGCAGCCAGGGACAGGTTGTTGATCAGGTTGACCGTGGGGCCGGTGACAGCGGCGGTGTGATCGGCGTGCCAGGTGGCGTGGACGGCGTTGTCGTTGTGGGTGCGGAAGCGGGTGTTGAACTCGTCCTCCTGGTGGTAGGCGCGGATGGTTTTCAGGCCCGAAACCGCCTCCTCCGAGTAGCCGTTCATCGCGCCCAGCATGCGGCTGCGCCTGGAGAACAGCGGGCGGACGATCTTGGCGCGCCACCGCGTGATGGCGATGGAGCAGGGGATCGTCACGGCGAAGACCAGCAGCAGCTCCGGCGCGAGGGTCACCATCATGAAGAAGGAGCCCACGACGGTAACGAGGGAGGAGATGATCTGCGTCAGGTCGGTGGAGAGGGTTGCGCCCACGGTGTCCACATCGTAGGAGAGGATCGAGAGCACATCGCCGGTCTGATGCGCGTCAAAGAAGGAGATGGGAAGGGTGGTCATGTGGTCGAAGAGATCCTTGCGCATTTTGCTGACCACATTGCGGGAAAGCCGGATCATAATGGCCGAAAGCCCCCAGGAAATGAGGGAGGAGGCCGCCGCCACGCCGATCATCATCAGCACGTAGCGGATGACTACCGGGAAATCCACGCCCGTTTCCAGCTCAATGGCTTTGATGGCCTCGCCCGACAGCTTGGGGGACAGAAGCCCCAGGGCGTTGCCCAGGATGGACAGCACGGCAGCAAAAACGATGATGAAGCGGTACTTCGCCAGATACCGCCACAGTTTCAGGAGTACGACGCTGGTCTTCTCTTTCGGCTTTGCAAAGGCGGGGCCGCGCCCGCCGCGTCCACGGTTCATGCAGCGTCACCTCCCAGCTGAAGCCGGCACAGCTCCCGGTACATGGGGCAGCTTTGCAGCAGCTCATCGTGCGTGCCCTGGCCGATAATGCGTCCGCCGTCCATCACGAGGATCAGATCTGACGCCATCACGGCGGACACGCGCTGGGCCACGATCACCGTGGTGGCCAGGCCGTGGCGCTCGCGCAGGGCGTGGCGCAGCTCGCGGTCGGTGCGGAAGTCCAGGGCGGAGGAGCAGTCGTCCAGCAGCAGAATGCGCGGGTCGCCCGCCAGCGCACGGCAGATCAGCACGCGCTGCTGCTGTCCGCCGGAGAGGTTGCGGCCCTTCACGTTCAGTTCGTGCCCCAGGCCGTCCTCCTTCTG
>JBGVOA010000475.1:0-40819 GCA_045126095.1 Christensenellales bacterium
GAAATTTCAGAAAAAAAGTGGAGGTGGCTGTATGGCGAACATAAAACCCGAGACCCAGGTGCGAAAAGCGATGCAGTCCCTGGGCACTTACAAAAAAGAGTTCGAGCCAGTCATACTGATATTATGCCAGCTGAAAAAGCAGTATGATGTGCTGACGAAAAAGTTCGAGGAAGATGGTTACCGGTTTTCCGAGATCACCAGCTCCGGCACGAAAAAAGCGCCGATTGTTGTGACGCTTGAAGGCCTGAGAAGGGATATTTTGAACTATTATTCACAGCTGGGCCTCACCCCGCAGGGCCTCAAGAAACTGAACGATCAGGCCATGGCTGAGAGCAAGGGCGAGAGCGCACTTGCAAGCGCCCTGAAGGAGCTGGGCGGACTGTGACAGGCAAATACGCCGCCGAGGTCATTGAGTACGCCAAGAGCATCGCCGAGGGCCGCAAGATCGCGTGCAAGGAAGGAATACAGGGCTGCAAGCGGTTTCTTGCCATGGTGGCCAGCGATGAGTATGAGATCCGAACCCGCGACGCCGATTTTGTGATCGGCATCATCGAAAAGACGTTCCGGCACCGACAGGGCGAGCGCCTTGACGGCACACCCCTTCGCGGAGAGCCGCTGCTGCTGGAACCATGGGAAAAATACATAGTTTACGGGCTGCTGATATTCTTCAAGCCCGGTACCAATGAGCGCGTCGTAAAAGAGGCGCTCATTTTTGTACCCCGAAAATCCGGCAAAACGATATTCGTCGCCGCGCTTGCCTACGCGCTGGGCCTCCTTGAAAGGCTGAGCGGCTCCAAGATATATGTCGTGGCTGCTGCACTCAATCAGGCGATGGAGAGCTTCACCAACTGGGAATATAACATCACCCGGGTGCTGTATCCAAACAAAAAAGCAGCGCAGGCCGACGGCTGGCGGATCCTGGATAACAACATGGAGCACAGCCTGGGACACGACGATCTGGGCGGCGGCTCGATGTACATGCGGGCTCTGGCCTACAATCCCGACAACCAGGACGCACTCAACTGTAATATCGGCATTGCCGACGAGATCCACGCTTACCGAAGCCCGAAGCCGTACAACCGAATCAAGGAGTCCATGAAGGCCTACACAAACAAGCTGATGATCGCCATTACCACAGCGGGCGACGATCCCACCAGCTTCTGTGCGCGCCGCGTGCGCTACTGCAAGGGCGTGCTTGATGGCACCTACCGTGACGACTCGTATTTCATATTCATCTGCAAGGCCGACGAGGACGAAAACGGCAATGTGGATTTCACCAACCCGATCGAGCACGAAAAAGCAAACCCCAACTACGGCGTTTCGGTGCGCCCGGCGGACATGATGGCCGACGCCATGCAGGCGCTCAACGATCCGCAGCAGCGCAAAGATTTCCTTACCCGCTCGCTCAATATATTCGTCTCCAGCATGCGAGCATATTTCAATCTCGACGAATTTTCCCGCAGCAATGCAAAGGCCGAGGTCAAGCTGGGCATAGCGCCCGAGTGGCCGCTGGAAAAGAAATTGCAGCACCTTGCGAAGCTGCCGATCCAGTGGTTTGGCGGCGCGGATCTGTCCAAGCTGCACGACATGACCGCCGGTGCGCTCCATGGTCAGTACAAGGATATTGATATCGCCATTACACATGCGTGGTTCCCGCTGGCCGCAGCTACAGCCAAGGCCGATGAAGACAATATCCCGCTCTTTGGCTGGCATGACGAAGGTTGGCTGGATATGTCCAACGCGCCGACGGTCAACCATGCCGAGATCGTCAACTGGTTCATCAAAATGCGCAAGCTGGGCTTCAAGATCAAGCAGGTGGGCCACGACCGAAAATTCTGCCGCGAGTATTTCATTGGCATGAAATCCGCGGGCTTCTCCATTGTTGACCAGCCCCAGTATTTTTATAAAAAGTCCGAGGGATTCCGGCATATTGAGAAAAAAGCCAAAAACGGCGAGCTGTACTATCTGGGCAGCGACGCCTATGAGTATTGCGTCAGCAACGTCAGAGCAATCGAAAAGACCGACGACATGATCCAGTACGAAAAAGTTGAACCCGAGCGCCGCATCGACATATTCGACGCCGATATATTCGCAGTCGTGCGCATGCTCGAATCCCTAGAAAAAACAGAAAAGGCAAAGAGGTGGTTTGATGAGTAAACCGAGAAAAGGGCCGAACCGCAGGGACGCCCCCCGATCCTATCAGACGGCGTGGCTGTGCAGTCCTGATGCCTACAAGGTTCTTTGTGGCGACGGGTACCGGCGGCTGACGGATTGCCCGGAAGTGCAGATGTGCGTGAATGTATACGCGGAAATGATATCGTCCATGACGCTGCATTTGATGCAGAACACGGCCATGGGCGACGTCCGTGTCAAGAACGCGCTCTCCCGGAAGCTGGACATTGAGCCCAACAAGCTCATGAACCGCAAGACGTGGATGTACAACCTGGTCAAGACGCTGATGCTTACCGGCGAGGGCAATCAGGTCACCTATCCGGTCTACGACGGTAACGGTTATCTGGATGACCTTATCCCGCTGAAGCCGTCCGCAGTGTCCTTTGCCGACACCCAGGACGGCAGCTACCGCATCAGATACGGCGACAAAATATTTTCCCCGGACGAGGTGCTGCATTTTGTGCTCAATCCGGATCCGGAGCGCCCGTATATAGGCACCGGCTATCAGGTGTATCTCCGGGATGTGGTTAAGGGTCTTAGGCAGGCAGGCGCCACCAAGCAGGCGCTGCTGGAAAGTCCGTCGCCGTCGCTGATCGTCAAGGTAGACGGCCTGACCGAGGAGTTCTCCAGCAAAAGCGGACGCGAGAAACTTCTTGCGCAGTACATCGACGCCGACAACAACGGCAAACCGTGGCTGATCCCCGCCGAGGCTTTCAGCGTGGAACAGATAAAGCCGCTCACGCTCAACGACCTTGCGATCAAAACCAATATCGAGCTGGACAAGCGCACGGTCGCCGGCATATTCGGCACGCCGCCGTACATGGTCGGTGTGGGCAGCTACAACAAGGCTGAGCACAATGACTTCATAAACACCCGGGTCATGCCCGTGGCTAAGACCATCGAGCAGGAGTTCACACGCAAGCTGCTGATATCGCCGGATCTGTACTGGCGTTTCAATCCCCGCAGCCTGTATGCTTACGACCTGACCGAGATAATTACTGCCGGTTCGGCCATGGTAGACCGCATGGCCATGCGCCGCAATGAATGGCGCGACTGGATCGGACTCTCTCCCGACAGCGATATGGATGAGCTGCTGGCGCTTGAAAACTACATTCCCGCCAACCAGCTCGGCAACCAAAAGAAACTTACAGGAGGAGGTGAGGAATAGTGCCAAACAGAGAGACCAGACAGTGCCGGAGCGCTCCCACCCAGTACCGCGCCGCCAGCGAGGACGGCAAGCGATACATTGAGGGCTACTTTGCCGTGTTCGGCGATATATACGAGCTCTGGCCGGGCGCGACGGAAAGCATAGCGCCGACCGCCTTTGACGGTGCGCTGAATGATGACATCCGCGCGCTGATCGACCACCGCACCGAGCTTGTGCTGGGCCGCAGCAACAAGAGCGTGCACACGCTTGAACTGCGCACCGACAGCCACGGCCTGTGGGGCCGAATCGAGGTCAATGACAGCGATATGGACGCCACTAACCTGTATGCCAGGCTTGAGCGCGGCGATGTAGATCAGGCGTCCTTTGGTTTTGAGATCCTTGACGAGGAGACCGAATACCGTGACGACGGCAGCGTCCACTGGACGATCAAGAAGGTCAAGCTTTACGAGGTGAGCGTCTGCACCTTCCCCGCCTACGAGGCCACCAGCCTCAACGCCCGACGTCAGGATTACGACAACATCAAAAAGCGCCGGATGGAGATCTGGCGTAACGAAACATTGAGGAGGCTTAAAAATGGCTCTTAAACAAGTTTTGATCACCAAGCGGAAAGAAGGATATCTGGCCCAGCTGGCCGAACGCCGCCAGAAGAACGACGATATCCAGCAGCGCAAAGCTGACATGCAGAAGCGGGAAGCCGAGCTGGAAGCAGCTGTGCTGGAGACCAACGAGAACACTACCGATGAAGAGCGCGCCGAGCTCGACGGCATTGTCGCCGAGTTCGAGAATGGCCAGCAGGCCCTCGAAGACGAGGAGCGCGAGAACAACTCCGCGATCGAAGATCTCGAAGGCAAGATCGCGGACATCGACAGGGAGCTGGAGGAGCTCAACAAGCGTGGAGCAACCCCTCCGGCAAATCCCGTCCCCCCTGAGAACAATCCCAGAAAGGATGATGTGATTATGAATAACAGAACCAAGTTTTTTGGCATGACCCATCAGGAACGCGACGCATTCCTGGCAAATCCCGATATCAAGGGCTTCCTCCAGCGCCTGCGTGATTTCAAGGGCCAGACCCGCGCGGTTACCGGTAAGGAACTGCTCGTCCCCGAAGTCGGCCTTGAGCTGCTGCGCGATCAGGTCGGTAACTACAGCCGCCTGCTCAACAAGGTCAATCTGCGCCGCATCAAGGGTCAGGCCCGTCAGCGCATCGCCGGTATCGTCCCCGAGGGCATCTGGACTGAGATGTGCGCAAAGCTGAACGAACTGGAGCTGTCCTTCGGAGAGATCGAGATGGACGGCTACAAGGTCGGTGGTTTCATCGCCGTCTGCAATGCCATCCTTGAGGACAGCGATATTGCGCTGGCCGCGTTCATCTTCGACGCACTCGGTCAGGCAATCGGCCTCGCGCTGGATAAGGCGATCATTTACGGCACCGGCACCAAGATGCCCGTCGGCATCGCGACTCGCCTTGCTGAAACTGCAAAGCCCGGCTATTGGGGCGCAAATGAGCCTGAATGGGCTAACCTGACCGCCACCAACGTTGTGACCATCACCACCGCCGAAGGCACCAAGCTGTTCAAGGCGCTGGCTCAGGCAGGCGCAAAGGCCCGCAGCCGTTACGCCAAGGGCGGCCGCATCTGGATCATGAACGACACCACACACCTGAACCTGATGGCCGAGGCCATGGGCGTAAATGCCTCCGGCGCGATCGTCGCCGGCATGAACACCACCATGCCCGTCATCGGCGGCGAGGTCGTGCTGGTATCCGATGCCGTCATCCCGGACAACACCATCATCTGCGGCTATGGCTCTCTCTACCTGCTGGTCGAGCGCGCCGGCGTCAAGATGGCCCAGTCCGAGCATGTGCGCTTTTTCGACGATCAGACCGTATTCAAGGCCACCGCACGCTACGATGGTCGTCCCGTATTCGGCGAGGCCTTTGTCGCAATCGGCATCGGCGCAGCCCCCGTAATGACTGCCACCTTCGCTCCGGACAAGGCCAACGAAGCCAGCGCGTGAGCTAGGCGCAGGAGGTGAGTGTATTGGCAATGACCGCAACATCCATGCAGACTGCGCTGGAGATGCTGAAGATCCGGCTCAACCGTTCCGCATCAGCGCTTGACGAATACTTCACCAACCTGCTGCATGCCGAGGCCGGAAAGCTGAGGGACAACGGCATACATCTGCATGACGACATGCAGGACATAATGCTGCTTGTCGACATGGCTGCATGGCGCTATAACAACCGAGACAAGCCCGGCGCAATGCCGGAGTGGCTGCGGCTGCTCCGGCGCGAGCGCTGGCTCGCTGATAACGGAAAGGAGGGCGAAAATGCTGTTGGATAATGGCGTGGCCTATATCTACCGCCCCGACCGGCCCCGCGGGATCCAGACCCCGGTCGACGGCCTGATCGTGATATACCGCGACTGGTTCGGCGAGCTCCACCATGAGACAGGCAAAGGCGCCGAGGCCGGTGACATGACCCGCCGCATACGCATCCATGACACGGACATCCGTGATTATGATATCGTGCGCATCGACGGGCTTTACTGGCTGGTGACCCGCGTATACCACGGCACCGACGACGACACGGGCCAGCCCATCGCAGATCTCACCCTTTCCACCGGCGCCCGGTATTTTGTCCGCCTGTCGCTTATCCCGCGCAAAGTCGAGCTTGACGAGCTCGCCACCATGACCAGCACGCCTGACTATGACAATCAGGTCGGAATCTGGGCCAACATCGGCTCCGTCAACGCAGACGAGTATTACACCGCCGAGGCCGCCGGTCACTCGCTGGATATGCGCGTAGAAGTCCATGCGGCTGACTACCACTGCGAACCATATGTCAGGTACAATGCCACCACCTATGAGGTGCGCCGCGCCGAACAGCGAGGCCCGGTTGTATTCCTGACCTGTGAGGCGATGACAGCATGGCACGAGTAAATGCACTGGGCATAGACGAGCTTGCCAAGACCATCCGCGAATTTGGCACGATAAGCTCAGAAACATCGAAAGCGATGCTTGAGGCAGGCGGCAAGGTGCTTGTCGAAGAAACAAAGCAGCAGATGCTCATGTATGGCGTTCTGGATCGCGGTACGACACATGCATCTATCAAGCACGGCGAGGTCAAATACGCTGCCGGCGGCTCCTACATCGAAATATGGCCTGCCGGTATACGTAAAAAGGACTACGACCACCCGAAAAACACCCGAAACGCAATGATTGCATTTTTGGCAGAATACGGCACCAGCAAAACCCCGGCCAGACCGTTTATGGCAACCGCCATACGCGAAGCAGCCGATAATGTCGCCGAGGCGATGATGAAAGTATGGGAGGAGCGTGGAAAGAAATGAGCGAGAGCCTGAAGGCGCTGCTTGAAAAGATCCTGCCGACATACCAGTATCAGATGCCTGCCGGCAAAACTGCTGCGATAACGTATCAGCCGATCTACGCAGCTGACAGCGCCTACGAATCCGGCGAAGCGATACAGGAACACTGGTCGTTCCGGGTAACCATTTTCCAGAAAAAGCAGGATCCGGCGGTCATAAGAGCCGTCGTCCGTGATCTCCGGGCCGCGGGCTGGACGATAACCGACCGCGCATGGATGATCGATCCTGACAACAAATACTATCAACACGCTATCGACATTGACAAATGGGAGGTAATCAGAACATGAGGATAACCGTCCTGAGCTGCTATTGGGCAGATCTTTCCGTCGCCGAGGAAACCGGCGCTATCTCCTACAGCAGCGGCCGGCGACTGTGCGGCGCGACTTCTGTGGGCGTGACCCACAATAAAGTCAACAGCAACGTATTTGAATCCGGCGCATCCATCTACAACAAGTCCTACATCTCCGGCGGCACGATCGACCTGAGCACCCACACGCTCAGCGAGGTGGACCGTGCCAGCATCCTGCACTCCATTACTGTGACCGACGAAAATGTCGACTACGAGGTCGGCGGCGACAACGACACCCCCAAGCGCGGCGCTTTCGGCTTTGCTGTGCAGGAGGAAGACGTCAACACTGGTACTCCGCTGTATCGCTGCAACTGGTATTACGATACCACCATGGCCCCGCCCGACAACACCTACAACACGTCCGACGCCAACGGCCCCAACACCGAGCCGGACAATGTGCAGCTGAACTTCAGCCGTCGCCCCACCGACCGCAAGTACCGCCGCACCGCCGTAGTCAAGTCCATCGAAGAAATGGAGAATTTCTTCAAGACTGTCCAGAAAACGGCCTAATTTGTGTTGCACCCCTCCTCTTGATAAGTTATAATGTTATCAAACAGAGGAGGGGTGATTATGCAGAAGGTAAAAGGTGTATTTGTACTCATACTGGTGGTGCTATTTGCGATATTCGTTGTGAAATGGACTAAGTTTATGGGAATACTATTTCCTGACGCACCGACAACAGATGTAGAATATGTGCTGTCTGACGATACTCAGCTTTATATACGAGATGGACGTGAGTGCATTGCATATCGTGTAATCATCGAAGATAAAGTAAGTGAAAAAGAACTCATTGAGGTTTTTGAAGTTGTAACTGATTCTGATGGATACTACCTGCACACAATGTGGGTATATAGTAACGAGGAAGAACTTCGTAATCAAACCTGGACTGTTGCGTCGCTTGAAGAATATGACAAGTTTGAGGATGTAACGATTACATACCGCTGATAATGACATTTTGACCGCGCTTTTTAGCGCGGTTTTTTTATTAAAGGAGGGATTTTGTGAACTCGCTGAACCTTAAAACAAACGCCAGAATGATAAAGATCAACGGCAAAGCCTACCGGATGGACTTCGACATGGAGGCGCTCAGCCAGGCCGAGCAGGTGTATTTCTCCCATTACGGCCGCAATGTCAACATCTCGGAGATAATCCGGGAACTTGAAGAGGTCAAAATGTCGGCTGTGATGGCCCTTGCCTACGGCGCTCTCATATCTGCGGGCAACGTCATCGAGTGGCGGACATTCTCCAAGGAGATCTTCAACTACGCCAATTTTGATACGGTATTCGACGAGGTGTCCGAGGCCATGCGCGCCATGTTCGACGCGCCGAGCGATACCGGGAGCAGCGACGCAAAAAACTAATGTTCCCGTGGCGGCAGCTGTTTGATGCATATGTAGCCGTCACGGGAGCGCCGAACATGGACGGCTTCTGGAAGTCCTCGCCCAAGGAACTGTTCGCCTGGATGGAAGCTATCTCCAAGAGATACAAGAAAACCGAGGACAATGATACGCCGAGCGACTTCTGGCAGGAGGGAGAATTCTAGTGGCAACAAAAAAAGAATTGAAAACGATACTGACGCTGGAGGGCGAGAAGGCATATTCACAGGGCATGCAGCGCATCCAGAGCGCACTTGGCAATGTTGCCACCGAGCACGCGCTCCTCAACAGTCAGTATGAAAAGGGCGACAAGTCCCTGAGCAAGCTGACCCGCCAGCAGGACATCCTGCGCCGGAAGCTCGACGAGCAGCGCAAAAAGGTGGAGCTTATCAACAAAGCCTATCAGGAAAGCGCCAAGCGGGGCGAAGAGACAGCCGCAATTACGCAGTCACTTGCCAGCGATCTCAACATGGCATCTGCCGCCATGAACCGCACCCAGCGGGAGCTGGACGCACTCGGCAAAGAGCTTGAGCACGTCAACTCGCGTACATATCAGTTTGCCGAAAGCATGAAATCCATCGGCGTCAACTCCCAGAGCGTGGGCAGCATGATGCAGACCGTCGGCGATAAGGTGAGCAAGGTCTCCCTTGCGATCGCCGGCGCGGTGACCGCCACGTCGGTAAAGGGCTGGATGACCCTTGAGGACGAGATGGCCAACGTGGCCACGATCGCTGACACCTCCGAGAAGAGCCTGTCCGACCTCACCGCCGAGGCCATCGAGGCCTCCAATGTGACCGGCGTAGCCGCGGCGGAGATAGCCAAGGCCCAGTATCAGGCCATATCGGCCAACGTGGCCACCGCTGAGTCCACCGGACTGGTCGCCAACGCCGCCAAGGCAGCAAAGGCGGGCGTTTCTGACGTCACCACCGTTATCGACGGCGCGACGTCCATAATCAACGGCTGGGGCATTGCCATCGGCGAGAGTGAAGCAGTCTTTGACAAGCTGCTCAAAACCCAGCAGCGCGGCAAGACCACCATCGACGAGCTGGCGACCAGCATAGGTCAGGTGACCGGCCTCGCGCCGCAGCTCAACATGTCGCTGGATGAAACGCTGGCGGCAGTCGGTGCGCTGACCCAGAACGGCGTAGCCACCAGCACCGCCATGAACGGTCTGAAGGCTGTCATGAGCTCCATCCTGAAGCCCACCGCTGAGGCAAAAGAAGAAGCCGAGCGGCTGGGCCTCCAGTTTGACTCCGCAGCCCTCAAGGCCAAGGGCTTCACCGCATTCCTTGCCGATGTCGTCGAAAAGACCGGCGGCAGCGAGGACTCCCTGGCGAAGCTCTTCGGCAGCGTCGAGGGCCTGAGCCAGATAATGCTGCTTGGCGGCAGCGCAGCCGGTATGTATGCAGACATACTCGACGACCTGGGCAATTCCGCCGGAACGCTCAACACGATGTTTGAGGAGAGAACGGCATCTTCCGCCCAGCGCTTTTCTATGGCGCTGAACAAGATCAACAACGCGGCGATATCCCTTGGCGAATCGCTGGCCCCCATGATCAATGTGGCCGCAGATTCGATCGAGAAATTCGCCGACGCATTACAGGGCATGTCCGCCGAGGAGGCGCAGAGCGTCATCAAAACGGCTCTGTGGATCGCGGGCATATCTAAGGGCATATCTGTGCTGGGCAGCCTTGTGAAGCACGCATCGACCGCTGCAACGGCCATAAAGGCCATTGGCACTCTGCTGAGCCCCGGCGGCGCTGTAATCGGAGGCATCGCCCTTGCCGGTACCGCTATTGCGGGCCTGTCGGCGCTGACAAAAAAGTTCTCCGCCGAGGCCGTGCTGGACATCTCCGTGGATGACTCGGAGCTTGAAAACTACCGCGTGGACACCCACACGCTTGAGGATCCTGTGGCCATCGTAGCCAAGGCAAAGCTGGAGATAGACCGCAACCTGTCCGATTACAGCACCGATGTGACCGGCTGGCTCAGCGACGGCGAGCGCGAAACAAAAGAAGAGCTTAACAGCTATGTCAACAGGCTCAATTCCATCATCGAAAAGGCTTACACCTCCGTGAGCGAGTTCCAGACCCAGAAAAAGGAGGAACTGGACGCCCAGCTGGCCGCCGGCCTCATCACTCCCGAGGAGTATTCCGCATCCCTTGAGACCCTTCAGGGACAGGCAGCGGAGATGGAGGGCGAGCTGACCACAGCTGCCGATGCCGTTATCTCCTATGTCACCACGCTGGTCGAGGGCAACAAGAAGATCACCGACGACGAGATAAGCCAGCTCAACAGCCTCCTCGAGACGCTGAACAGCACGTCGTCAGCGGTCCTTGACGCCACCAATACCGCCAAGCAGGCATACGAATGGGCCTACCAGAAGACCGCCACCGGCATCGGCGGGGAAGAAGACCGCGCAAAGGCTGTCGAATACATCGAATTGCAGTATCAGACGAATCTGAGCAGCCTACAGTCCGCCGAAAATGCAGTAAAGGCCAAATATGCAGAGCTGGCCGTGGGCGCAACAGAAGCCGAAACAAGGGCTCTGGCAGAGCAGGAACAGACCGAACTCGCCACCATACAGGAGCAGCTGGCCGCACTGGAAGAGCAGCGCTTGCAGATGTATGCAGAACTTCTGGCAGGCGAATTGAAACAGGCAGGCGTTGATATGGCTACTCTTGAGGACGCTGCTGCAAATATGTATGCAACCGAACTGCATGAAGCGCTGCCGGCAACGGAGCGAGTGTTCAGCCCTTACAAGGACCTGATAGCCGAAACACAGGCCGCAGTCGATGTCATAAACGGCGTTGATCTGAGCGGCGCAAAAGATATCATATCTTATATGGTCAGCAACGGTGCACTTGCACAGGAAGCGGTTGACACGACCAGCGAAGCACTTATTGAGATGGCTGATATCCTCAGGAAAAGTGAAGAACTGGAAGATGTTCCCGACGAGTTCAGCAAGGTAGGCAGCAGCGCAGTATCCGGCCTCGACAGCGCGCTCCGCAGCGGCTACACTCCGCTGCGCAACACGATGCATGAGATGGCCGGCATGATATCCTCCGAGCTCAACGGCATACTCAGCGACATGTACGCCCGTCTCGACGGAGTAAAAAGCTCCTACAGATCTGCATCGTCGTCGAGAGTATCGTCCGGCAACAATGCCGCTGCCGCATCGACCTCCAACTCGACCATCATCAACAACCACATCAACTATACAGCCGGAGCCGGTACCCGCCGCGAGGCCCGCATGCTCAATCAGCGACTCGCGCAGGAGCAGCAGGCTGCGCTGATATCGGAGGGACTATAAATGGCTAACATAATGGAGTTTAACGGCACCACCAACCTGAGGTATGGTGTGGTCGTCACCTCGCTGCCGCCGATACCCACGCCCGAGGAGCGCGGCGAGGACATCGAGATCCCCGGCCGCAACGGCAGTCTTTGGCGCGGCGACGGCTCATACAGACCGGTGACCATAACGGTGCCTATCTGGGTGCCGCCAAAGACAAGCCTCACTCAGGTGCGCGGCTGGCTCACCGGCAGCGGGCTGCTCAAATTTGACAACGGAACACTATACTGGGACGCCAGAGTAAGCGGGGAGACGCATTTCGCTCCCCGCGATTTTTACGAGGGTTATGAGGGCACAGTCACATTTACATGCCAGCCATTCCGACGGGTGAAGGACGAAGAGATAGTCGTCGACAAGAACCCAATGACTATTAATAACCCGTATTCGGCATATGCAGAGCCGCTGATCGCCGTCACATGCACGGGCGAATTTACGCTCACGGTCAATGGCACGATCTGCACCATCGCCGATTGCTCAGGCGAGGTAATGCTTGACTCTGAATTGCAGGAAGCATTTATCGGCAATGCGCTGATCAACGACAAGATGACCGGCGCGTTCCCGGTACTGACTCCCGGCGACAACGTGCTCTCATACGAGGGCGCTGTAACAAAAATCCGAATAAAGCCGAGGTGGAGAACGCTTTGATTAACGTATACGCGCCTACTGCTGACGATTACAGCAATAATGGCTTGCTCGTATTGGATCCGTGGTGCGTCTCTGCCAGGATCCGGGAAAAGCTCAACGGCGAATACACGCTGACCCTTGAGCTGGAGATAAATGCGCGCACGGTCGAGGTCGTCAATGAGATGGTGATCAAGGCCCCGGCCCCTGTGCGCTTTACTCCGCAGCTGGACATCTACACCCCCAGCGCGACGGAGATCTGGAAGGTCAACACCAACACCCGCCGCCTGAGCCTGCGCACCAAACCCAGCACGACCACGGGCCGGGTGCTGCATGCCTACAAAAAGGGCACCGAAGTCATCGTCACCGACAAGAGTAACCCCAACTGGTATGTGGTCGCCGCCCCGGACGGCCGCAGCGGATATATGGAGGTCAGATGGCTGCAATATGTCCGCGACGAATACAGCGCGCCTGTGACTACGGGCGTTATCGAGCAGCACAAGACCAAGGAGCAGCTGTTCCGGGTGCGCTCGGTATCGTCCACACTGGACACTATTACGGTGGAGGCCCAGCATATAAGCTATGATCTGCGCCGCAATTACATAAAATCCGCTGCCACCAAGGGCAAGGCCGGCGCCGAGGCGTTCCCGGTCATGATGGCCGCTACGCTTTCGGCCCATGAATTTGACGCCTACAGCGACATTGAAACCGAGATCACCGAGGACATCAAGCGCAAAAACCCCATTGCTGCTCTTTTCTCGGACGGCGGCCTCGTCTCCATGGCAGGCGGCGAGGTGCTCCGCGACAATTTCGATATCTACTGGGTGCGGCACATCGGTCAGGACCGGGGCGTGACAGTAGCCTATCGAAAGAACATGGCCGGCATGGACGTGAAGATCGACACAAACGGCCTTGTCACCCGCATAATCCCGGTGGGCTACAGCAAAAACAATGAGCCCATATACGGCGATCCCATCGACAGCCCGCACATTGACGAATATGCCCAGCCCTACATCATGGAGTATGAGTATAAGGACGTCAAGGTCGGCAGCGGCTATAAAACCGCCGCCGAGGTAAAGACCGAGATCGAGCGCCGGGCGCGGCTGGAATACGACAACGGAATAGATCTTCCTACCGTATCGGCAAGCGTCGATTATGTGGACCTTCAGAATACCGACATCGGTGTCGACTTCAACGCCTTCACAGGCGTATTCCTGGGCGATACGATAAGGATTCGACATGAGGATTACCGCTTCGACATTGCGACCGAGATAAACGCTTACGAGTGGGACGTGCTGCTGGGCGAGTACGTAAGCCTTGAACTTGGCAGCAAGCAGGCCTCCTTGTCTGATGTGCGCATAAGCCCGTCCCAGATCGGCAACGGCACGCTCGCCGGACGCAAGCTGGCAGCAGGCACGGTAAGCGGCGCGGAGCTGGGCGAGGGCAGCGTCGGCGAAAACCACATCACAGAAAATGCTGTAACAGAAAACAAGATCGCCGACGGAGCAGTAACGGCTGATAAGATCATCGCCGGATCCGTCACGGCGGAAAAGATCGCAGCGGACTCCATTACCGCGGAGAAGATCTCTGCGGAAGCTGTGACGGCTGACAAGATTAAGGCAGGAGCTGTGACTGCGGCAAAGATCGACGCGGGGGCCGTGACGGCGGAGAAGATCGCATCGAAGAGTATCACCGCCGGGCAGATCTCTACGGGAGCTATTACGGCGGAGTCGGGTATAATTGCCAACGGCGCGATCGGCACGGCTCAGATCGCTGACGGCTCAATTACCGAGGGCAAGGTCGTTTCGCTGAACGCGGACGTCATCAAGACCGGCACGCTTTCTGCGGACCGGCTGCTGCTGGCCGGCGACAACGGCGTTATCTACAAGATAAACGCCACCTCTGCGGGTCTTTCCATGACCGAGCTGTCGAAGGATCAGTACAAGCATTACATCAACGGCACGGTCATCGTGGCCAAATCCATCACGGCAGCCCAGATCGCGGCGAAGACGATCACCAGTAATGAGATTTTGGCGGGAACCATTACCGCTGCTGAGATAAACGTAGAGAATCTGTTCGCCAGCGAGGCTACAATACAGGCGCTGAACGCAATGGACATTTCGGGCAACGGCTATCTGAAGCTATATGTGACGAATGCCGTGGATTCAGTTCAGGTGGGCGGCGTAAATCTGCTCAGGAACACCGGGGATCTGAAGATATCTGATTATGATTTTGACGCCTCCGGCGCGGACGCCATGGGCAGCTACAGCGAAGAGGACGAAGGATTTCGCATAGTGTGCGCGTCCCAGAACGTGCGCTGGTGGCTGGGAGTTCTTCCGGTAACACCCGGTGCGCAGTACGGCATGTCCGTAAGGTATAGGATGAATTCCGGCGCAGCGCCGGTGGAGTTCCAGTATGTATACCGCAACTCCTCCCATGAGGCCGTGTACTATCAGACTTCGGCAAATGCCGTGCAGACCGTGCGCACAGAGGACGGCTGGACTGTGCTGATGGATGTGATCACTGTGCCGTCGGAAAATGATATAACTGAAGTGCGCCTCGCGGTGCGCACGGGAGAGGATTACAAGCTGTACACCTGTGATTACAGCATAAAGAAACCGAAGCTTGAAGTCGGAAACCGGGTGACGGACTGGTCGCCTGCGCCTGAGGATACCGATGAGGACATCACATCGCTGCGCAGCGAGATAAACCTGATCCCGGGAAAAATAACACTTGCGGTGAACGAGGTACAGGTAGGCGGGACTAATCTCATTAAGACCGCAATGGATGATCTTATATCAGTGAGCGTGGGCAGCAAGTGGCGCGATGATAACAAGACCTATTACCAGCAGAGCGGACTTGGCATGCGCATGGAGCCGCACACCGGCGAGTATAACATACTGCACTTTCTCAGCCCTGTGCTCTTGTCGCCCGGAAATTACATGCTTAGCTTCTGGTGCTGGACATACGCTATCGATATTCAGCCCACAGTACGCTGTAATCTGTGGAACGGCAACGATCGCGATCATTATTTCAGAGACATCAAGCCTACTGCGAATGACCCCGTCAAGTACGAGATACCTATTGCGGTGGATTACACAGATTCCATGTATCTCAGGTTTGTTGTCCCGGAGCAGTGGACAGCCGGATACATATACTTCACAGACGTGAAACTGGAGAAGGGAAGCAGGGCGACGGACTGGTCGCCCAACCCCGAGGAGTTCCGTGCAGGCAGCGCGGTAACGCTTACGGAGGATGAAGTCAGGATCTCCACGCCGGAGTTCAATGTGGAGATAGTGAGCGACGACGGCGAGACCAACATGCTTTCCATAGACAAGGACGGCGCGCGGATGCAGTCGCTTGTGGCCCCGGACGTTGCGCCGCGTTATAACGGGCCCGCAGCGCTGTTTGTGAACAAGTCGGCAACGTCGGAACAGATCGCATCAGGCAACTACTACCGAAGTCTGGCAGATGCGCTGGCGGCGCTGAGCAACAGATGGATCGGCAATGATGTGGAAGTATCTGTGGCTGCGGGTACTGTCGAATACGGCACTGTGACGCTACAGGGAACAGCCGGAAGCGGCATGATAACAATCACGGGAGATCTAACCAACCATGCAAAACTGGTGGGTAAGCTGCGGGTAGTATACAGCGGGTGCCCTGTAGTGCTGCAAAATATGAATGTAGATTCAATGAGCGGCAATGTGGGCATTGAATGCGCAGGCTCTCAGACCATGGTGATCGTTGAGAATTGCGTGATCACCGGCAAGGGCGTAGGTGCGGCCGGTGGCAGAGGCGTGCTCGCATTCAGAGGCGCAAAGGCCGACGTGCACAGCTGCGAGCTGTACGACCATGAGAGGGCGCTGTACGCCCAGCAGGCGGGCGCTATACAGGCCTATGACTGCAAGGGCAACTGCAAGATCGGCGTGAGCAGCGGCATTATCCATGCGTCAGGCACTATGCCCGACACAACGACAACCTTCGCGCCTGCAAAGTGGGCGGGCGAAGTGTTCGCAAGCAACGTAAGCGTGGATCAGGGTTCCAGACCTTCTACCGAAGCCGAACCCACGACCGTCAATGTGACGGCCAGCGCCACGGACTCCTGGTACAGCGCATCGGGAGCATGGCTGAATCAGGACAACGTTATCCGACAGGGCTATTACAGCGGCATGGGCGAATGGTCGGGCTGCTTCTGGTTCCCGACGGCATCCTTCGGCGGCAAGACCATCAAGACCGGCAGTCTTACGCTCACGCGCACCGCAGGCTCGGGCAAGAGCGGCGAGGTGACGCTCACACTGTACGGCATAACCGTCGCGTCCGCCTCCGGCGATCCCAATTCGGGCCGGGTGAGCTACGGCGCGCTGGGCACTATCGCCAATGGCGAAACAAAGCCCTTCACGCTGCCCGCAGCCGCCGCGCAGGCGCTGGCTAACGGCACGATAAAGGGATTCATGCTCTGCGCAAATGACGGCGCGGTGATGAGCGGCAGAAAGTATTCGACCAACTACTGCAAGATAGGCTCCGCGGGCAGCACGCTGCCGCAGCTGAGCGTGACATATTGAGAGAGGTGAGAAAATGGATGAATTTGAGGTAATCGGTGGACGACAGCTATACCAATGGGACACGGATCGCAGCATCGAGGTCAGACTCTGCGACGGCGAGACAGTAAATGAGGTACATTATGCACATGCAGAGGACGATATCGCACCGGTGGTCAAAGTTCAGGATTACGATGGAAGGATGTTTGCGGATATTCCCAATATACTTTTGCAGCGTTTTGGTACTCTTAAAGTTTGGGCGGTTGTCTACACCGAAGACGGGCGGCAGACTTTGCGGAATGCATATCTTTCAGTGAGAGCGCGTGCTAAACCTGATGATTATGTGTACACCGAGACGGAGATCATGGACTACCGCAAGGTAGCCGAGGATCTGGCGGAGCTGGTACAGCGCGTGGAAGAAATCGAAGAGAACGGCGTACAGGGCGGCGGCGCGGTTGCATCGGTAAACGGGAAGACGGGAGAGGTGTATCTGAATGCAGCGGATGTAGGTGCGTTGCCTACCACAGGTGGAAAGCTTACAGGCAATCTAACCGTCCCCAGGCTTATAAGTACTGCTGCGGACGCGGATGGAAACATCTACGAAGTTCAATTGTACCCTACGGCTAACGGGGGCCTTTACATGCCTTTAAGGCATAATGGAGCAGTTGCGAATGCTATCTCGATGTCGCAGTCTGCAACTACGTTCGGCAAGCCAGTGGCGATAAGCTCTGGCGGTCACGGCGGAAAAAATGCCGCCGAGGGCCGTCAAAACCTCAGCTTGTACAGCAAAGAGGAAATCGACGAGAAAATAACAAATACACAGAAAGAAATTGAGCGACTTACTGAGGAGATTGCGAAACAAGCCACACCTGAGATGTTCGGTGCAACTGGTGACGGCGTGACCGATGATGCAAGCGCTATTACACAGGCTTTGGCAAGCGGTCAGAACGTTGTTTTTGATGGCAATAAAACATATGCTGTCGGCTCGACGATCACCATTCCTGCTGATGCGCATGTTGATTTCCGTGGTGCGACGGTTGTTCCGATGGGAAATCACGATGTTATCAGGGTAATGCCGGGATCGTTCGTAGAAAATTTTATTGTGCGTTGCGGCGGTGTCTCTGGTTGGGATTCGGCGGCAATCGTGCTTTATGGTGCAGATCATTTCCGCGCAATCAATCCAACGACCATTGCCAACGTCAAGCTGTATTGCAACGAAGGGTCGAACGCAGGACTTACTACTAATGGCGTTGGTGTCAAACTGTATGGCGACGATTACGGTCATTTCATTGAGGGTATCACGACCGAGGAAATTAGCACATACGGTTTCGGTGTGGGTATGCTTTTTGAGGGTGTACCGAATGATGCCGAAAATCCAGCAGGTGGCTTTGTGTTTATTGGCGCGAACAAATTCCGAGGGTATTGGTCTTTTTATGACAATGTTGCCATCAAAATGCCATCCATTTTTCCAAAGACACATATCACTAACAACATCTTTACAGATCTACAAATTGAACCGCGCAATAGGCCAAATAAAGACGATCAATCCTCTTTCGGTATTTTTTGCAACGGTTTTTCCAACCTATTTGAGGGTTGTCTGTATGACTACTTTTACGGGCATACAGGCGTGTACTTTGGTAAAGGCAGCAACTCGAATGTTGTAAAGACAACCTCAGGAACTTTTTTTGATCCCGGTTGGATTATGGATTATGGCGTTTGCAACATAGTTACAAAATACAGTGCGGAAAATCTCAACCTTGTGCCTTCCATTGCGACCACTCCGCGCATGATTGGTGACCAAGATGACTGTTTTGCTTACATGGACAAACGTGCGACTTGTACGTTGGAATCGTTAGATGCAAACCCTATTTACGGATCGCTTGCGAATTTGTTCAACCCAGCTCCAACAAAAACAGTGCGATATAGGACAATCAATCCTAACGAAAACGACAGACGTGCAAAAATCACCATCGAATGCAAAAAAAGCATCAGAAGGCTGGCACAATTGTTCTTGCAGTTTTATACGGCACCAAAGTCTATAAGAATCACGTACTACAACGATAAGAGTGCAACGGTTGTTTACGACACTGACAACAACGTCAATACGATTGTAGGCGTTTGCGACTATGTTAAGTATGGCGAAGATTATCAATACAATGTTGCGAAAATCGTTATTGAACTTGGCGGCTGCAACGCCATTGAGGCTGACGGCTCGGAAACTTACGGCGAGTGGGAAATTGTACGCATCATGGGTACGGACAGCTACAACAGCGGTGATGCGTGGCTCGGCAGAGGCGGCGGCGAGGTATACGGAAACGTCTTGTTTAATGCTGGTAACGGCGTAGTTTTAACCGCCCCTAACGGCAAATTGTACCAAATTACCGTAGGCGATAACGGTGCTTTAAGCACGACGGAAATTCAGCCGGAAAACATCGAGCCACCGGAGGTAGCTACGCTCACTCCTACCATGTTGCCCGGTTCGACTTGGTATAACGCTGATGCGTCTGGTGTCGGTCAGAATGAAATAACGAGCGTTACCTTTAACGCTGCTTATGAATCAACTGGAACGGAAGACGCAAGTTGGCCTTGTGATAAGGATGTCAACGGCAATATCATGGCATATCGTAACGGAACGGATGTAGTGATTAAATCGACAACCGGAAGCGAAGGCGTAAAACTCAACCAGGACAGTAGCTATATGTTTGCTAACGATGGAACGAACGCCAACTTTGCTGCACTGACTGAAATAAATGGAACAGAAACTTTGTTGGCCGATGAAAAAACGGACGCAAGCAACTTTTGCAAAAACGCGGCGAATCTTACTGGCATGATTTATGTACCGGATGGAGTCACATCGCTTGGTTATGCATTCTCTGGCTGCACCAGTCTTGAAACGCCGCCTGTGCTACCAGACAGTGTGGTAAGCCTTCTCAGCGCGTTTGGAGCTTGCTCTTCCTTTAAGACGCTCCCAGAAATTCCCAGCTCCACAACAAACATCAATTACGCATTCAATGGTTGTGTTAAGGCGGAAAGTGGGCCAAGCCAAATTCCGGCAAAGGTAACTGCTATGGAATACGCATTCCGAAATTGCATCTTAGTCACAGGGACTATTGAGGTCAACGCGGTTAAAATCAACAATTATACCGGCTGTTTCTTTAATGCAGGTAGAGATAGTGATGGTATTGTTCTTACTGGCACTAACTCGATGTTGGCTGAACTGGCTGCAACTGACACAAACGGTAAGGTTACGGTGGCTACAGCTTAATCAACTTTCTGAAGCGTATGCGGAAATGGAGGAATGATATGATCAACGCCTTACATCTACTTTGGATTATCCCGGTCAGCTGCGCGGCGGGATACCTGCTTGCGGCGCTTCTGACGGCAAACGACAGGTAACCAAATGGATCAGGGCGCTCCTTAACGGGGCGCTCTTTTTATACCCAAATCAAAAAGGAGATGGAACACATGGTAAAACTCTTTACGGATGATCAGATACTGGGCTGGCTTAAAACGAATCTGATCCTGAGGTACTGGTACGGCTGTCATGGCCACAAGTGCACCGAAGATCTGCTCCAGCGCAAGCGCAAGCAGTACCCGAGTCACTACACGGACGGACGCATGGCCACGTATCGTAAGCACATTGCCGCCGGCGATTCCTGCGCGGACTGCGTGGGCGCCATCAAATACGCATACTGGAGCGACCTGGGCGCGCATGGCCAGAAGTACTGCTCCAACGGCATGCCCGATGTGAGCGCCGACGGCCTGTTCCGATTCGCCATGGAGCAGGGCTGCGACTGGGGCGCAATTGACACTATCCCCGAGCGTCCCGGCATTGCGGTGCGTTTTGCTGGCCACGTGGGCTACTACATGGGCGGCGGCGTCGTGCGCGAATGGCGCGGCTACAAGTTCGGCCGCGTGGACACCAGGCTGAAGGACCGCAACTGGACACACTGGTATGAACTGCCCTTCGTAGATTACGGCGAGGCAGACCAGCCCGAGGCAGAAACGCCCGTATCCATCGGCACGCTGGGCAGCAGGCTGCTCAAGCAGGGCCGTAAGGGAGACGACGTCAGGCTCTTGCAGGAGCTGCTGGTGGAGCTGGGTTATGCTCTGCCCAAGTACGGCGCAGACGGCGATTACGGCAGCGAGACCATCGCCGCGGTGAAGGCATTCCAGAAGGACAACGGCCTGACCGCCGACGGCAAGTACGGAGAGAAGAGCCACGCGGCGCTCATGGGCATCCTTGCCGAGCGCGAGGCCCAGGACGGTGACGACGATAACGAGACCATTGAGCCGATATTTGTCGAGATTACTGGCAATACGGTCAATATCCGCGAGGGCGCCGGCACGCAGCATGATGTGATCACCGTTGTACGCAAGGGCACAATGTGCGTCTGGCGCGCGACGGCGGAAAACGGCTGGCATGCGGTGATCCTGCCCGGCGGCCGTGAGGGATGGGTCGGCCCGAAATACAGTAAGGTGGTGGCAGCGTAATGGACGGACAGTTCTGCATCATACACGACGAAGATATCAAGGATCTGCGTGCGGAGATGGCGGCGAATAACAAGGAACATGAATCGTTTCGCCGTCGCCTCCACGAGCACGACGAGCAGATCAATGCGATACATACGCTGGCTACATCGGTTGAAAAGCTGGCCGAGGCCATGAACGAGACCAAGAAGACGGTCGAAAAGATCGACCGCCGCGTGGAGGCTATCGAAAACGAGCCCGCCGACAAGTGGAAGAAGATCTCCTTTGAGGTCGTCAAGACCATTGTGGTGCTGCTCGTCGGCGCTGCGCTGACATATTTCGGAGTAAAGTGAGGAGAAAAAACATGAATGAACAGAATTTTACCAGACTGTGTAAAACAGTAGTGATGAACTATGCAAACGAGCACATGGACAAAACAGACGGTGTTATCATCACTACTGATGATGTGTATGTCGTCTGGATGTGCAAAACCCTTCAGAACAGCAAGGCTCTGCTGAGCACGACGCTGAGTGATGGGATGTACTATGAACTCACCTACAATGGCGACAAAAAGGAGCTTTATCTGGATGCCTATAAAAAGTTCCAGAATGTCTGCATTAACTGCGAATAAGGAGGAATAACATGAAACAGATTGCAAAAAAGCTCACTGAGTTGATCGACGTCAAGACCATTGTGACGCTGATCGTGATGGTAGTGTTTGCTGTGCTGGCCTTGAGCGGCAAGATCACGGCGGACAATGTGATGTTCGTCACGACTACTGTGGTAGCGTTCTATTTCGGCACTCAGCACCAGAAAAAGGTTGCTGATAAGGCCAAGGCCGCAGCAGCAGCCGACCAGACCGGAGAGGAGTGATATTGATGGGAGCTCGTCGTAAATATCCGCAGTATGACAACTGGACGTCGGAGGAGTTCGCCGGGCTCCTCAGTATCGCAAAACTCAGTCCCGAGGACAAAGAGATCGCCACACAGTGCATTGTGTGGCGGATGGATCTGATAGACGTGGGCGAGGCCCACAACATGGACCGCAGCACCGTATCCCGCCGACTCGACAGACATATCCTGCCGGAGCTGGAGCGGATGATGGTGCGCACAAAAATAGCCGGAGCGTAAGCTCCGGCCTCTTTTTTTATACATTTATCAGGTCATCGAGGGAGCAGTTGAGCGCTGCGGCCAATTTCAGCAGCGATTTAGTGTCCGGGGTGCATTTACCGAGCTCCCAGCGGGAGACGTGCTGATGTAGTACGCCCGCGAGGTCGGCCAGCTGACGCTGGGTCATTCCGCGCTTCCGCCTGAGGACGGCGATGGGGCTTTCATTGGTCTTGCGGGGCTGTGTGTGGTCAGTCATTGTCATCCTCCTCGCCTTGGGTTAATCTGGAATGGATTTCATCGATGATGTCTCTGCGGGTGTCCTCACACCGTCTATCCAACCAACGCTCGATCAGATCGACTACATTGATGCATTTGCCCTCCATATTGTAGTCTCTCGGGAGGTATGCTTCACCGACGCCGTACACGTTAATTTCAACGACTCCGTTATCGTCAACGCGGACAATAACATTGGCGAGAGTTTTCACGAAATCGTGAAATATGCCACTCGATCCGGCGGGGCGATACCAGTGCCTAAACCATGTGAGGCTAGGCAGCGCAGAATTTATTGCGTGTTTGGTGATTTTCATTGTATTTTCCTCCTGCTATTTATTATGCGCCAATGAGACCTCTCTCCACGTACTCATGAAATTCCGGATCGGCTGCGAGTTCCTCGCGAGAAACATAGCCGCGCTCAAGGGCATCACGATAGAAGGCGCACTTGCCAAACCGCTGTTCGCGATATTCGATAATGAATGCGGCGTCGTCTGCACGTTCATAAATGAGACACGGAACAGAAATTGCGCGGACACGCTGCTCGTCGCGAGAAATTCTCTCCTGCAGTTTTTCTGCCTTTGCATTGTCGCCGGAGGCAACGAGATTTTCAACGCGGCTGCGACCGGAGTCAATATTGCGCTGGATCATTGCGATATCATTATTGTATTTCTCGATCCAATTGCGCTGGATGTCCTTTGCCCATGATATCTGCTTTTCAGTACCCTTCATTTTTGTCTCCTCCGCTCATTTTCGTTTACTCCCTTGATCTGATACTATTATACATCACAAATGGTGAATAATCAATAAGGAAAATGCATTTTTGAAATAAAAATATAGGACGCACATAAATGAGCGTACATTGCACGCATGTGCAGCCCACTTGCACCCGTGAAAATCTGGAAAATGCGATAATCAACCCATAGAAACGACGGAGGTGATGCGCGTGGCATATGGATATAACCCCAGTTACAACCCTAGCGTCAACTACTTTGGCAATCCGTATACGCCGATGATGAATACGGCGGGGCCTATGCAGTCGCCGCCGCAGATGCAGCAGCCCATACAGATGGGGCAGAGCGCGCAGCAGATGGGCGATCAGCAGCCGGGAACGCTCTTCGCCAGATACGTAGCCAGCCGCGAAGAGGCGGTCGCGGCCATGGTGGCGACCGACGGCAGGCTGAACCTGTTTGTGGATGAACAGCACGGCATGATCTACGGCAAAGCGGTGGCTCCCAACGGCGCGTCTGCGTTCCGGGAGTTTGCTTACCGGCAGCCCGTGCAGCAGCAGGAACCGCAGCAGGCACAGCGCTGGGCACCCATGGAAGTGGTCGACCAGCTGCGCGCAGAACTCCAGCAGATAAAGGACATGATGAGCGGAAGGAGTGAGCAGGAATGATGAATCCTATTCAGTTGATACAGATGCTTCAGCAAAGCGGCAACCCCATGCAGATGCTCACCGGCATAGCCCAGACCAATCCGCAGCTTGGACAGGTGCTTCAGATGGTCAATGGCAAGACACCCGCGGAAATGGAGAGGATGGCCTATGACATAGCAAAACAGCGTGGTGTAGACCTTAATCTGTTCGCGAAACAACTTGGCATAAGGCTCCCTAAATGATCGTAACGGCGAATGCCGTTCGAAATACAGACACACGGAGGTGGAACACAAATGAGTGACGACTTTGCAATGGGCTACGCACTCGGACAGGACAACAACAGCAACTGTAACGACGGCTTCGGTGGCGGCGGCATCGCTGGCATAATCTGGATCATCGTGATCGCCGCGCTGTTCGGCGGCGGCTTTGGCTGGGGCGGAGGTTTCGGCGGCTTTGGCGGCGGAGCTGGCCTTCAGGGCATGGCGACCCGCGCCGACATCAACGCCGGCTTCCAGTTCCAGGACCTGCAGAACGGCGTCCGCGGAATCCAGCAGGGCCTGTGTGATGGCTTTTACGCAGTCAATACAGGCACGCTTAATGGTTTCCACGCGGTAGATCAGGCGATCAGCAACCTTGGCTATCAGCAGAAGGACTGCTGCTGCGAGACCCAGCGTCTGATCGAGCGCGGCTTCTGCGACACCAACTACAACCTGGCCACCAACGCCAGCAACATCGTGCAGGCCGGTCATGCGGACACCGACCGTGTGATCGCGAAGCTGGACGCAATGGAGGCAGCGCGCCAGACAAGGGAGAACGAGGCGCTTCGTCTTGAGAATCAGACCCTGCGCTTCCAGGCCTTTCAGGCCCAGCAGAACAACTTCTTCTCGGCTAATCAGGATGCCCAGACTGCGGAGTTGATCCGCAGGCTGCGCACTCCCGAGGCAGTACCGGCCTACGTAGTGCCCAATCCCAACTGCTGCTACGGCAACCCCGTGGGCATCGGATACGCGGGCGGCTATAACAACGGCTGCGGCTGCGGTTCCTGCTGCTGAGTGACGACGGTTGACTATTCGGGCGGCGGGGTATAACCCCGCCGGCCCTGAGAAGGAGGGATAATATGAGCGGTAATTGCAAACTTTGCAGACGCCTGATCATATCTCAGGCCGTGACTTTTGCCGGTGGAAACCTTCTGATCAACCTGCCGGCAGGATCCTATAACAATTGCGAAAAATACTGCATCGTGGTCGCACAGGCGATCCCGGCAGATACGACCATCACCGCCCCGGTTTTTATAACCATCGGCGACGGCACCGTCCAGTACCCGCTCAACAACTGCAAATGCGCCCAGCTGACGGCCTGCGCGATCCGCACTCGCACGAAGTACACCACGATCGTCGGCACCACGCCCACCGGCGGTGCGTTCAAGCTGGTCGGCGGCGCCAGCTGCGCCCCTAATTACAACCTGACGGCCATTGATGGCACCGCTCCCGCGGCGCCTGCGGAAGGAGGTGCATAAGATGAAAATGAGCCCGGTAACGCGCATGATGGTGATGAGCGATCGGTATAAAAAATCCAGCAATGGCGAACGCCAGCAAGACGGCAGACATCAGATGGAGCAGCCGCGCTACAATGAGGACTACGTGGGGCGCAAGGCCCGGGAGCGTCAGGGTATGCGCCACGGCGGCGAAGATCCTATGGAGATGTCCGGACGCGACCCGTATTCCAGCCGCGGCATGATGGGTTATGGCCATGAACGCCGTCATTACGACGATGACGACGAGGAGTATGGAGGTAAACCGCAGCGTATGTACGCCGCCGGTATGGCATGGACCGAGGGCCATGAAAAGAACCACAAAAAGGAGCACAAAGAGGTAGATGAGGAATGCGCCATGAAATGGGTCAGGGAAATGAAGGCGGCGGACAACAGCCAGATGCCACATTTCCGCCCGGATCTCGCCGAGCAGATGCGTAAAGCCCATTGTCCCGACTGTAAGCCCTGGGAGTGGTTCACGGCGATCAACATGATGTACGCGGACTACATCGAGGTCGCAAAAAAGCTGGGAGTCAACCGCGACGAGTGCTACGCGCTCATGGCCAAAGCCTTCCTGATGGACGAGGATGCAGGTCCGAATAAACTCAGCAAATACATGGAGGAGATCCCAAAGAAGTAAAAGTGGCTGGGGCTCAATGCCCCAGCCTGTATTTTTTGCGGTTAGCACGAATCCCCGCATACCATTCATCGTATGTGCTCTCAGATTTATGCTGACAGGCCTCCTCGCGTAGTGAGATAGCCTCCTCAAGAGATGATCTCCACCCGAGTATGTCTTTGCCTAAACTGATTTGGTAATGACCATTTTTCGTAAGGTGAATACCGGTATATCCCGTATTAGACCTGCGTATAGGCTTATCGAGCGTAATGATAGTAACTCCATCATCAAAAGTAACTTGCAAAACTTCCTCCATTCACCACATTTTGGCAAGTTAAAAGCAGGGACTTTGCAAACGACTGCAAACTTGCAAAAATGGGTAAAAATATAACAGTTAAAAACGCCAATGAACAAGGATATTATTATCATCGACTTCCACATAATCGACAATTGAGCAGAGGGCCTGATGGATCTCAGCGGGAGTACCGGAAGCGCGGACGGCGCAAAACTGAGTGGCTAGAGAGACTATGTCTTCGGTGGACATGATTTTTGTCTGTGCCTGCAAATCGGACAGTTCGGACTGTAGCGCCTGTTTTTCAGCGTTGAGCGGCTCGATCTTGCTGCCGATCAGTTCGTAGGGTATATTGCCTGCAGCATAGAGGTCCATCAGCCTGCTCAGCTGGCCGGAGATCTGGTCGATGCGTGTTTTGAGCGCTGCTTGTTTTTTCGTAGTATCAACAGACTTCCGCAAGCCGTCGATATATTGCGGATTGTCGGCAAGAGCGTCAATCTGCGCATATATAATATCGTCAAGCTCAGTATCGCGGTAGTTAAGGTTGCGGCAGTTTGGATCACGTACAAGCTTTTTATCGCACTTAGATCGACTGTAGCACATATAGTATCCGTATCGGTAAGACCGGGAACTTCCATCAAGCCGCTTGGGATCTGAATGAGCCTTACGATAGTGATATTTTGCCCCGCATTGCTTGCAGTAAAGCAAGCCGCCGAGGGGCGCGGTATATTTCTTACCGGGCATATAGTGTTCGTTTTTGACTGACCGTTCATATAGCACCTGCTGTATGCCGTTAAACTCATCGACTGTGAAGGTTGGTTCATGCAGGCCCGGATACCACTCACCGGCAAACGGGACTTCACCTAAATACGCGCGCTTTTGCAGCATGCGCCGCAGTGTAGTTACGGTCCACGGCTTACCCTTGATCCGATAGCCCTTTTCGTTAAAGCTGTTGACGATGTCGATTAAAGGCTCTCTGTTGAGAGTGCGTATTCCAGCTTCGCGTACCTGCATGTTTTCATGTTCATCTTTTATGAGTATACCGGCGGTCTCCTTATCGGTGCTTTTATAATATCCGGTTGGTGCAGTGCCGTGCCACAATCCGGCCTTAGCACGTCCAACGAGACCATCGTGTGTGCGTTCCTTGATCTTCTCGCGTTCCAGCTCGGCAAAAACGGCCAGGATGCCGACCGTTGCGCGGCCGAATGCAGATGAAGTGTCAAAGGCTTCAGCACGCGAGACGAACGCAGCGTCATGCTGCTTAAAAGTATTAATCAGATAGAGAGTATCCTGCAAGGAGCGGCTGAGGCGGTCGAGCTTATCAACAAGGACAATATCAGCATTGTCGACATTGGCGACCATCTCCTGTAGTCCGGGGCGCGATGTAGTTGCGCCAGAATAGCCCGGATCAACATATACTTCTGCTACGAGCCAGTCCATCGCATCGGCGTACTTGTTCAGACGTTCCAGCTGCTCAGGGATTGAGTAGCCTTCCTCTGCCTGCGTTCGCGTCGACACACGGGCGTAGATAAAGCAGCGCTTTTTCATAGTTCCTCCTGTTACGAAGCCCCGTCACGATGTGGCGGGGCTTTTTTTTATTGAGCCGAACACAAGGCCTTGAGAGCATCCAGTCTGCGGCGATTGATATCCTCGAGGTTAGATATGGTGCGCTCTTTTTCCTCCAATACTCGCTCGGCCATTTCCAGCTTGGCTTCCAGAAGTTCTATCTGGATTTCTTTTTCACGGACAAAGGCTTTCTGCTGCTGAACTTCCTCAGTCTGAATGATGATACGCTCCTGCATGGCAGCTTTATCCTCCGGGACATCGACAGCCATATCGCCAACGATCGACACAGGGACTGCATCCAATTTCAAGGCCTCGACCGGCGTATCGAATTTATCTTCGAGCGAGTCGTAAAAAGCGTCAATTGGTTCATTGAGGCATTTCAGCAGCGCGCATACATATGGGAAATTAGGGATGTTTAACGAGGATGACAAGTACCTCGCGAGGGTACTTTTAGGCACTCCGCTTTGGAGCGACCATTCGCCAGTCGTGATACCGTGTTTATTTTTGATGCGATTGAGACCCTGACACAGCAAGGATTTACTATTCATTATCATCGCTCCTCTCGGCGTTTTTAACAAAATATCAGCGCAATTCCCAGCGTGATTATCAGCGCAAAAATCGAATTTGGGTATTGATATTATCAGCGTAATGTCAGCTATCATTAGCCTCAACAAAAACAAAGGGAGGTACAAAAAATGAGGAGAAACCACGACAAGAGACACGCAGACCCTGAGGAAAGATACGACCGGGTGTATGTGGAGTGGCCGCACCTGTGGGAGGTCAGGCAGGTGGTGGCGAGGCCGATGAAAACCATATACATTAATCGCTGCGCAAACGCATGGGCGCAGGACAAGATTTTCACCAGCGTCACCGCCCTGGAGAACTTCTGCGACAGGTGGGGAGTGGAGCTGCCGTAGTCAAGTATAAGCGACTTATACAAGGAGGTGTTTGACGTGGTCGGCAGACCATACAGAGAGTTTGCAAGGATCCATTGCCGGATCCCGGAGAGGCCGGACATACTCAGGATGGTGGACGCAGTACACGGGGTTATCTACATCAACACATGCGCTGCCGAGGATGCAAAGATCATTATGTACATGACTGAGTACAGCTCCTTCTTCTGCCACGTGTAAAAATGCGCCCCCATTCCGGGGGGGAAAATCAGAAGTCAATGCACTCCATTAAGACGGCATCAACTGCATCAGCATCGCTTACAGCTCTATGTGCGTTTTTGTTGCTATATCCAATATGATTACACAGAGACTCAAGGCTGTAACTGCTGAGCTTAAAGGTCTTTTTTGCGATTGCGAGCGTATCGGCATAACCGGCGGTAAGCGGCATTGAGTGATGGTTAAGCGCTTCTTCAAGGAACGACATGTCAAATGGGGCGTTGTGGGCAACCAGAGTTACGACTCCATCGCCGAGGAAACTCAGGAAGTCTGCCAGGGCCGCGTCAATGGTCGGAGCATCTTTCACCATATCGTCCGTTATACCATTCACTTTAGTCGCTTCTGCCGGGATCTTCCGCTGAGGATTGACCAGAGTGCTGAAACGGGCCACTTCCTGGCACTGATTGTCAAAGCGGATAGCGCCGATTTCGATTATGCGGTCGCGCTTTGCTGACAATCCCGTAGTTTCCAGATCAAACGTGACATATCCGTCCTTGACCGCTCTTTTCTTGAAGCCCGAAGCAGTAAGCGCGGTAAAGGTGCAGCAGGATCCGGAAGACGACCCGGATTTGCTGTACAAGCTGGCAGCACGACTGCGGGAACGGAAATGGAAATCCTTTGCGGATTCCTCAAGAAGCAGGGCAATGCGCCGCTCCAGATCCGCGAATACCATTTTGGAACTGTCTTCAGCCTGCGACTTGATAAGTTCAGCCGAGGAGAACATGGATTCCGCTTTGCTGTTGAGCTCATTCGCGTTGTCAATGATCTGCTTGGCGTCTTGCCTAGCCGCATTTATCAGCTGATCCGCCTCATTCTTTGCGGTTGCTTTGATTCGCTCCGCCTTGTATTCGGCATCCTTGAGTATCCTGATCGCTTCGTCATTGGCGTCGGGTATTGCATCGTATACCTTTTTGAACGACCTGAGCGTGGCAAGCTCCGTCTCATAATCCTTGATGCGCAGGCTGTGGCAAGACTGGCAGTAACCGTCAAAATCCAGCTTAAGAGTAATTCCGCTGTTTTGACATTTCACACATCGCGGCATACCCATCAACTCCTTTTAACAGATTATAACATTGCCGCTGACATATGGCAAGAGCACAGACAATGCAGACTGTTGAAAAGATGAAAAAACGCCCCTTGCGGGGCGCGGCGGGGTGATCTGCTCAGGGTTTCCGATGTACCTGCAGTACCAGGGCCATGAAGCCCCTTGCAAGACGCTGGCCTTCTTCGGTGAGATTATCGAAGTCTAGGGCAAGCTGCATTGCTTCTGCTGTTACAGGGTTGCTGGATAACTGGTGCATCTTCTCATAATCATCCAAATCATCGAGCGTGAGGCCCAGAGCATGAGCGATGCTCTTTAACGAGGATATGCGAGGATCGGTGGTTATGCCGGACATTATCTTGGCGACAGTATTCTTTGGAACACCAGATTTGTCGGCTAACTCGTCGATGGTCATATCAAGAGCGATTCGCCGTTGAGTCAATAACCTGTACACTTTTATCACCTCGATTGATATTATAAGCAATAAATTCCATTAAGTCAATAAAGAAAATGCCGAAAATGGAAAAATATTTCCCAAAAGGGGTTGACAATACCCTTTATTGGAATTATAATGGGTGCAACGATTCCAACAAAGGAAACAACAAGGAGAAAGGAGCAAATCACATGACTGAAGCGAAATACCCCGTACTCGTAAGCGAAATTGCCAAGAGAGGGCTTCGCAAGACGGCTATGGCCAAGCGGCTCGGCATGGACAGCAAGTCCTTTTACAACAAACTCAACGGGAACACAGAATTTGCATGGCCCGAGATCAAGATGATGCGAAACGAATTCTTCCCGGACATGAAGATAGAAGACCTGATGGCCTGAGGTGTCCTAATGAAGAGAAGCTTTCCTAGACGCATAACGTGGTATTCGGAAGAAGTACAGAATTTCAGAGAGCGATACTACAACGCGGAAGATCTCGATCAGGCGGAGCTCAATACTCCGCCAGCCCTGATAACGACCCTGTTCCTTATCGGCGTAATGTTGAGGAGGATATGCTGGGTGATGTTGATAACAGGCGCTGCACTTGTCGCCGTGATGCTGGTGAAATAAAGCCGCATCAACAGATGCGGCAAATAGAACTATTTGGCTAAAAACAAGGATTTGATAAAGGCCCAGACATCTCCCAGATGTTCGATGAACAGAGTGAGAAGAACGGTCCATATCATGAGCATCCAGTCGTGACGATATTCGCGCCTCGCTTGCTTATCTGATTCGGCTTTTGAACGAGCAAGATTCTCCGCCTCTTTGGCTGCAGCATTCTTCGCTTCTACAAGCGCGAGCCGACCGGAGCGGGTTGCGTTCCAGGCATTGGGTTCGTACCAGGATTTTGAAATGTATTTCATTACATGAAGAGCATGAATATCATCTGCACGATTGGTCGCCGGTAAGTATGGATTTTCAGAGTTGCATATCAACTCAAGTAAGGCGAGTTGCGAATCGGTCAATACAATCATCTCCTTGTACGTGATTATAGCACAGGAGGGACAGAATGTACAGAAACAAAAAAGACGAACGCTTCTGCCGCTACTTCAATAAGAGCTTTGAGTTTCTCTTCGCTCTCGACACGGAGGTGTCCTGATGAAGATAATCATCGAAGGCAGCGCAAAAGAGATTGCGGCGCTGATACTGGACCTGTCAGCGCCGCATGATGCAATAATGGTAATGCCAGAGGGAACGACAACGCGAAAGCAATTTGCCGATATGACGACTGAGGATTTCGCTGAGGCGAACAAGGATCTTGAACATATATGTCCTACAATTCCCGTGTGTACGGGTAAAGTGATTCGAGAGTAGCCCAGGACAGAATTAATGTACACAACCCGGTGAGCAAAAGCATGCGGGCGGTGTGGGGTTGTGCGGAGGCACAAATAAATAAACAAACCGCCGAGGGACAGCCCCTGGGGAGCGCGGCCCGCAGCCTTTTGCCCACCGGAGACAGCGAAAAGGAGGTTTCTATGAGAATAACCCTTGAATTGCCGGACAACACGGTAAGCATAAAATACTGTGTCGACGACGGCGGCACATATCCCAGCGACGACAAGCCCGTTACGCTGGGGATGATAATCGCAGTAAACGAAAACCACCTGGCGCGTACCCAGCCGGTTTTAACGGCTACGGATCCGGACACCACCAATGTGATCAGGCCCGACAAAATCAAGCTGCCTGAAGCGCCGCATTGTTCAGAACCTCATATTTGACAACTGGACAATCACCAAACACATAAAATGCCAGAAAGGAGTGATGCGGATGGCACGCAGGAAGGCCGAAATCAATGTGATCCACGTATTCAAGGACGGGCTGGTCACCACCGATCCGACGGCCCGACAGGTACCGGCTGAGATAGTGAGGCAGGTATATGAGATCGCCGAGAGGATCCGTCAGAGGCAGGCGCGCGAAGCTGCCGCCCGCAGCTCCGATCCGGCCGAAGCAGATATTTGAAAGGAGTATTCAATCATGGCAGAACAGAAGAACGATCTCAAGGTACATATCACCGGCACGGTAGAAGGACATGAAGCAGTCGATGTAACCGACGAGGGCGTAGCGGTGCTGGCCTTCGTAGGCAATGGCGTTCAATTTGCTGGAAGCGCCTATGGGGAGATGGATGAAATAGAGCTGGCAACGGTAATAAGCGCTCTGAAGGATCTGGTCGGCTACAAGATGTTTTACAAGGCGATGTCTGTATTCCTTGCGCACAGCATGGCGAGCAGTCTGATCGGCGGCGCTGAAGAGGAAGAAGAGAACGAACGCAAGGCTGCCGAGGCGGCCGGGGAGGTACACGATGGAGAAGAACCCTAATTTCGTGGCAAAAATAGTCGGAAACACGTGGGACAAGGACGGCGAGCCGATCATGGTCGAGACTGCGGACCAGTGCCGCGGCGTGATACAGTTCACGATCGACGATGACGCGGTTCACAGCCGGGTGTACGGTGACGTGACCGTGGGCGACCTTGGCAGCGTTCTTCACATACTCAAACAGACGTTTGATGCTGATGGTTACGCCACCGCGGAGAAGGTCGCCGAGGCGATCGCAGCCATCGAGGCCGAAAGCCATGAGACGCGAGCGGAGGCTTGACAACGTCCGGAGCTGCCATGGCTGCCCGGACAGGACGAGGAGCTGCAATGAGACATGCGAGGATTTCGCGATCCGCGAGATAATTGACGCTCTCGTGCAGTCGGAGATCCGGGCGACAGTACAGCTCAATTACGACCTTAACGGTATAAAGCGCGCCGATATCGCGCGGATCGCACGGAAAAAGAGTCAGTCGAGGAGACGATAACGTGAGAAACTGTATCACATGCGGAAAGCGCCTGCATGGCGGCGGCTGCCGCGACCATCTGGAGGGCGAGTGCTGCGAGGGCGGCGGATATGAAGCCTGGCAGCCGAGGACGAGTTTTGTGTTTCACGACATGGTGGAGGACTATCTGGCCGAGATCGGCTGGAAAGGCGACTACACCGTAAAGAAGGAAAAAGGGCATTACGTGCTGACGCTGCTGCCCTGACGCATATGAGGAGAGCTTGCAATGATCACATATATCAACCGGGACCGGCTGGAGCCGCACCCGGATAACCCGAGGAAGGATCTGGGCGACCTGACCGAGCTTGTCGCCAGCATATCGAAGCAGGGCCTTCTTCAAAATCTGACGGTGGTGCCCTCGCCGGAGAATGAGGGCAAATACCGGATCGTCATCGGTCACCGGCGCTTCGCTGCCGCAGGCCTTGCCGGCATGCAGGAACTGCCCTGCGCGATCGACGAGCACATGGATTACCCCGAGCAGCTGGCGGTCATGATGTCGGAGAACATCCAGCGCAGCGACCTGACGATCACCGAAAAGGTCGGCGGCGTGCAGATGATGATGGATCTGGGCCTCAACGCGCTTGACGTCGCGCAGAAGACCGGCATATCAAGCTCGACGGTCTACAAATACGCCAAGCTGGCCCAGCTCAACCGCAAGGAGATGCTCAAGGCCGAGCAGCGCGGCGCGACGCTGATGCAGTTTGCAGAGATAAACGATATCGAAGACGCCCAGCTGCGCAAGGAAGCGCTGGCCAAGGCAGGTACCGGCGAATACGGCATGGTAATGGCCAAGGTCAAAAGAGAGCGCACCAAGGCCGATATGCTCCCGCGCATCAGAGAGATATGCGAGGAGTTCGGCGTCACTGAGATCGAACAGCAGGACTGGAATAAACACAGATGGCTGAACTATTACAGCTATGGTGACCCAAGTACCCCCGAGGCGCTGCGCGGCTATCTGAAGGGCAAGAAGAAGGAGCATGTATACTGGGCGCGTGACTACGATATCGCCCTTTATGAGGTGATGAAGATCGACCCGGACGCCGACGCAAAGGCCGAGGCGAAGCGCATTGCGCAGGAGAAGATCGCCGCAAGATTCCGTGACCAGCAGGAGCTCGCCAGAGCCTTCCGGGAAAAACGTGACGCTTTTATCCGGACATTTGACCCTGTCGGCAGCGACATGACCAAAGAGGTGCTGCGGTTTGTGGTCTGGGTGCAGACCCGGACGAATTATCAGTACTGCCCCATGGTCAACGGCCTTTTCGATCAGGAACTCATGCGCGGAGTCGAGCGGGAGCCCAGCTATACGGGCAGCGTGAAGGTCAGCGCAGATCTGATCTACACTTTCAACGTCCGCAAGCTCTGGTGCGCGCTGCTGATCGGTGCTTACGAAAGGTTCTGCGGCACCGGATCCAAGGATCAGATGGACAGATACACGGGCAAGTACAAGCCCGACGACGATCTTATCGGCCTATACGAATGGCTTCAGGTGCTTGGCTATGACCTGAGCACCGACGAGATGGACTGGCTGGACGGTACACATCAGATATATCAGGAGTGAGATTATGCAGGGAGCAGTTATCCGGCTTGCCGGGGACAATGAATTTGCTGGAGCCATCGCCGAGGGCATGGTGAAGGCTGAGAACGCCGCGCTGCGGGAGACGATCGACATGCTGATGTGCGAAATCGCGCGGAAGGACGAGATCATAGAGATGTACCGGGCCCGGGAGATACGCGCCCGAGAGCGGAGCCTTGAACGCCTCCGCGAGAGCAACAAAAAGACCCGCACGCCGGCAGGGCTGCGGATCGCGAAGATCATAGGACTTATCTGACAAAAACCAACCGCCGTGATGAGCACACGGCGGTCTTAACAAGGAGGAACCTGCAGTTCCAATATACCACAATTACAGGCGAAAGGCAAGGTGAAAATATGGGAGATAAATGGTACAGTTTCCCGGCATACAAGCCCATGAAGCCCGGCAGATATCTGGTCACCTTACGCAGACCGCGGGCCGGGCGCTGGGTGGACATACGCAGGTGGAACGGGGAGATCTGGGAGCGCAACGACGATGTGAGCGCCTGGATGGTACTCCCGGAAAGGTTCGGTGTGCGGCATGCCTAGCTGGAATATTGAAGCCTGCGCACGCTGCGGCAAAGAGGCAAGGCTTGTGTACAACGGACCGGAGTGGAAGCGGCAGTACAGTGTTCAGTGCACCGAGAACCCGCAGCATATATCTAGGCTATATCGTACCGGCCGCGAAGCTGTAAGCAACTGGAACGAGACTCAGCGCAGGACATATGACGACTGCGGCCTCAATGAGCTCATGTGGATCCCGAAGAAAGACAGGATGCCGACCGAGGCCGACGCCGACCCATACGGCTGCGTCATGATCTGGGACAGGCTGAACGGTGCGAAGATCACCGGCTGGCGGAACACTCAGGAACTTGGCCGCGAGGCAGTGACTCATTGGGCAAGACTGCCCGAGGGCCCGAAGTAAGGAGGTATATCATGGCAACTAAAAGAGAATGGCTTATCGCCGCCCGGGAAAAACAGAAAATGACGGTCCAGCAGGCCGCGGGGAAGCTGAAGATCTCGCCCACGCTGCTGCTCTGGCTGGAGATGGACGAGAACACGATAACCCATCCGGGCATTGCCGACAGGATCCGCAAGCAGTACAAGCTGAGTGTCGAGCAGCGCAACGACATGGTGGCTGTGCAGTACGAGATAAAGGAAAAACCCAAGAAGAAGGCCCGCGCGGAGTACGAGATGGTGAACGGGGTGAAGCAGGGATGAAACTCAGCAGGATAAAGGCGCTTTGCAAGGCGCGGGAGATGGTGGAGCTGTTCACCCGGCGCGACGGCAAGCAGTTTCTGAGCGACGGCTGCGGAGTGTGGCCTGTGGACGAAAATCTGAAGCTGGACGAAGGCGTCGTGCGGACCATCTTCGAAGTCACCCGCAAAAAGTGGGAAGAGTCATGGCATTTTCAGGACATCGACTTCACGAATGACGATGACGCCGAGGCCTGTGGACTGCCCGAGTGCCTGCTGGATGATTATTACGATCCCGGCAGAGAGGTGGAGCTTCTGCCGCTGAACGAAAAGGCGCTGATCATCGGCGCGGAAATGCGGCTTTACAAGACCAATGACGGCAAAGAGAAGTATGTCTGGGCCAATGTGGAACAGTTCACCGCATGCCCCGACAATGTGCGCATGTATGCGCTGCGCACGGCCCCGGACACCACGCGCGCGATCGCGGTCTATGACGACATGTTCCTTGGCGGTCTGGTGCGCGTGCTGGGTACCGGCCAGCAGCTGAAGATACAGGAGACGCTCAGAGGCCTGAGCGAGAAGGAGGTAACTGATATGAAATGCCCGCAGTGCGGCAGCGACTTTGACGGCTGCCAGGAGATCGGCAGCAGGATGATTAACACCTGCGAATGCGGCTGCCGAGTAATGACCGATACGAAGGTATACAAGCCCATGACCGAGGAGCAGATCCTTCGCGGAGTGCAGCAGGAATACGGCACGAGCTACGAGATGGTAGTCGCCATCGAGGAGCTGACCGAGCTTGCCAAGGAGCTGTGCAAGGACATGCGCGATCAGGGCGACGAAGACGCTATCGCCGAGGAGATGGCGGATGTGGAGATCGTGCTGGCACACCTGAAAATGATCTACAGGAACGCAGCAGCCGTCGCCGGTTGGCGGCAGCAGAAGCTGCGAGAACTTGAGCAGATGCTCAGAGAGGCATAAACACATTTCTGTTGTTTGAGGTGCTGTGAAAAAGGAAAGGAGGTATAGAATGAAGGCTGATCAGGTAAATGAGGTCATTGAGACTGTTGCTGAGAAATTAGGGATAGCTATAGAACAGATTTACCCTGAACTAAGTAAGCAGGCAACGGTTTATTGCAATGTTTACACTGTTGTACTATGGATATTTGGTATAAGCTGTATTGCACTTCTTGTTAGCCTAATAGGCATTTCAATATTTACGGACAGATATTCTGACGTTGCTACTGGGTTTCTTATTGGGTCTATTGCCGTTGCAATACTGTCTGGAATAACGTTTTTGATCAGTGGAATATGGGCGCTTGGTTCACTGGCATCATATCAAACTGCGCTTAACAACCCTGAGTGGTGGGTTATAGAGTATGTTCTGAATATGATAGGCTAGTGGTGAATGTAAGCCATAATGCAATTGATCTTCTCAGGATGTTGGTTGTAATGCTGTGAACGACTGTTCGATTGCTTGTGAATAGGGGCCGTGAAGGTGCGGCCCCTTTACAGAGGGAATCGAATCGGGTTTCTTCTATATAATAGGCGTACTGCCTTGAATGTGCTTGTATTACGTATTAATAAGTCGTGCACAGGCGAGACGACAGGCGAAAGGAAGGGAGGCGGAGCATGGCACGTTTAGAGGCTGGATCCAAATACGAAATCCTGTACGACCAGACCGAAGGCGAGGTCGATATAAAAGCCATGGGCGGAGTCCGCACCCGGACCATCCGCGCAGGCGAAACGCTGGAGCTGGAAGTGTTCCCGCTGATCAACGTGTCGGCCCCAGCCCGTCAGGAGTACCGCAGGCGCAAGTCCAGCCCTGCCCAGGTGGAGATCAACCGCCGCAACTCCGAAAATCGCATCCGCAGGCTGTGTGAAACGAACTTTGGAACCGGCGATATCGTCATGCATCCCACCTTCGATTACAGTTTTGAGGACTATGCATTCTGCAACCCTAAGGACCGCCGTGCAGAGTTCGACAGGCTGGGCCTGCCAGTAGACGAGAACGAAGCCCATAAGTATTTTGAGAAATTTATACGAAAAGTGCGCAGATACATCAAAAAGTGCGGCAAGGATCCGAAGGAGCTGAAATACCTGTACGTTCTCGAGAAAACTAAGGAGCCCCGCGACGAGGACATCAATGCCCTGCCGGCGCAGTTTCATTTCCACGCGATCATCAGCGGCATGGACGGCTGCCTGACCATCGAAAAGCTGAATGAGCTCTGGGGCCACGGCTACACCCGCGCTGAGCCGGTCAACATGCGATTCAATGGCCTGAAGGGCTTCGCCAGGTACATATCCAAGCGCATCAATGGCAGGAACGGCCGAAAGCTCCGCTGGGGCCGCAGCAAAGGTAACCTGACCGAGCCGGAAGTCCGCGAGAGCGACCGGCGTATTTCACGTACCCGTCTGGCGAAGATCGCCCGCGACGTGATGGCCGACGGCAAGGAAATACTCGAAAAACTGTACCCTGAGTACCGGCTGGAGGAGGTGCCTGTTGTCAGGTATTCCGATTTCGTGGCCGGGGCTTACATATACGCGAGAATGCGAAGGAGGTAGATTATGGCAAGACAGGTAAAAACGGTTTGTAAATGCGACATGTGTGGTAAAACGGAAGAAATAATTGGTGATGGAACTCTCCCGTTCGGCTGGGAAAAAGTTGAGGTGCCAAAGATGCGAACAGAAGCATACGGCTGGGAAACAATAACAAGGCGAATTATTGAAACCAAGGAGATCTGCTTCGAGTGTTCATGCAAATATAAAATGGTGCTGGAGTCATTATTCGGTGGTGATTCGAATGAGTAACGACCTGATAAGCCGGAAGGCGTTGGTAAGCGGATTGAGCCTTATGGCGAAGTATCAGCCAGAATGTAAACAGAGCACAATTTTAGGAGTATGTGCAACCATTAAAGCAGTTCCAGCCGTGGACGCTGAACCCGTGCGGCATGGGCGGTGGTTGCCTACCAATGACGATAACAAGAAACGGTGCAGTGAATGTGATGTTATACATCTGATTGCTCAATACCCACACGGTCAGGCGAACTACTGCCCCAACTGCGGCGCAAAGATGGATGGAGGTAAAGACAATGCAGATAATTAAGCACGGAGACCCGAGATGGACGGACAGGCTCCACAGATTCAGATGCGTGTTTTGTGGCTGCGAATGGATCGCTGGCCCGCATGAGGTATACCGGAATATCAATGGGCTGGATAACGCCTGCTATTGCCCGGACTGTCATGAGCTGACAAGAGCGAAAGACGACGCAAATGAATCCTAAGCTGGATAAGCGCAAGGTCCTTTACTCGGTCTACCTGACAAAGGATGACCGCATTATTGCGTTTGAACTCCCGGCGGCCAGAGTCGCAGAGATAATGGGCATTACGCTACCCACGTTTTACTCATATGTGAGCCAGCAGGCCCACATACCAAACCGCAGATATAAATACAAAGTTTATCGCACAAAAGTATCAGATCTGACCGACGATTGACGAAAGGAGTGTGATGCAATGGCTGATATGCAGCGCTGGCTGCTCAGGGCGCGGGGAATAAACGCAAAGATCGACGCGCTGGACGAGCTGATAGAGCGGATCGAGTCAAAGGCAGAAGGCGGCGGCTCCAAAGGCGGCGGTGGCGGCGGAAGCCGGAAGCCCGGAGGACTCGACAAATATCTCATCCAGATCGAGACCTACAAGAGCAATCGCGAGAAGATGGTCCGGATCCGCGACGAGGTCTACGACGCGATATGCATGCTTGAGAATAATGTCCACCAGAGCGCGCTTATCAGCTATTACATCACCGGAAGGGACTGGGAGGATATCGCCGCTGATCTGGGCAAGGACAGGACGACGATATACAGGTGGCATAAAAAAGCGCTGCTTGATCTGGAAAATATTTTAGAAATTGCAACATAATGCAACATAATGCAACATGTTGCAGTTGAATGCAACACGGGGAATGAGTACAATAGTACCATCAAGAGCTTCAGGAGAGAGGCGCTTGGTTCACTCCTTTCGCGAGCCCCGACGCAGCCATGAGCGCCGGGGCTTTTGCTATCAATAAGACACTGACATGGAGGTGAGCGCGTGGCCAACGATCCGTATTACAAGACCGGGAAACACCGCAAGTGGCGGGCGGCAGTCCTTCGTAAAGACAAGTACCTTTGCCAGGAGTGCGCACGGTATGGACGCAGGACAGCGGCGACCCACGCGCACCACAAGATCCCAAGATCAGAGCGTCCGGATCTGGCGCTGGTAATCAGCAACGGAGTCGCGCTTTGCACCTCTTGTCACGACAAGATAGAGCCGAGGGTACCGCGGCGGGGGTAGCCCCCCCACCCCGG
>JBGVOA010000476.1:0-1803 GCA_045126095.1 Christensenellales bacterium
ATACGGAGACCATCACGCTGTATTCCGGCGGCGATCACGGCTCCAAGCGTGTGGACGAGCTGGAAATCTCCCTCACCGATGAGGCGTTGCCCCATGTGCTGGATCAGCACTACATTGACCGCCTGGAAGAGGAGATCATGCTGCTGGACGAGGCGGGCGACAACTTCGACCTGGAGAAGGTCCGCCGCGGCGAGCTGACCCCCATGTTCTTCGGTTCCGCCGTCACCAACTTCGGCGTGGAGCCCTTCCTGGACCGCTTCCTGCAGTACACCAACCCGCCGCTGCCCCGCAAGTCCGATGCGGGCGAGATCGGCCCGGAGAACCCCTACTTCTCCGGCTTCATCTTCAAAATCCAGGCCAACATGAACCCTGCCCACCGCGACCGACTGGCCTTCATGCGCATCGTGAGCGGCGCGTTTGAGAAGGGCATGGAGGTCTGGCACTCCGGCACGAACAAGATGGTGGCCCTCAAGCAGCCCCAGCAGTTCATGGCGGACGCCCGCGAGGGTGTGGAGGAGGCCTGGGCCGGCGACATCATCGGCCTGTTCGATCCTGGCATTTACCAGCTGGGCGACACCCTCTCCACCGGCCCCAAGTTCCACTACGAGAACATCCCGGTCTTCGCCCCTGAGCACTTCTCCCGTGTGCGCCCCCTGGACAGCATGACACGCAAGCAGTTCCAGAAGGGCATCACCCAGCTGGCGGAGGAAGGCGCGATCCAGACCTTCATCCGCACCGAAACCGGCCGAGAGGAGTTCATGGTCGGCGTGGTCGGCGTGCTGCAGTTTGAAGTGCTGGAGCACCGCCTGAAGACCGAATACCAGGTCGATATCGTGATGGAATCCATGCCCTTCCGCTATGTGCGCTGGGTGGTGAATACCCCCAAGGAGATCGACAAGTTGAAGCTGACCTCCACTTCCGGCCGCGCCAAGGACAGCCGCGACCGCGACGTGCTGCTGTTCGAGAACGAGTGGTCCATCCGCCTGGCCTGCGAGAATAACGAGGGGCTGGAATTGGCGGAGACGGCAAACAGACTGTGATTCCTTGCAAGTAGGCTTTGCCGCTGCTACCGCGATCTCCCTCAGTCAGCCGACAAGCGGCTGACAGCTCCCTCCCGGAGGGAGCCTAAGGCTACCGCAGCTTGTCTTATGATGTGTTGCTTGTCTTGTACTGCAACAAGGAAGACGACCAAAAGGCTCCCTCCGGGAGGGAGCTGGATTCGCGAGGCTTTGAAAAAGCTGAGCGAAGACTGAGGGAGCCCGCGCGAGCTACTGCACAGACTACTATCAAATCGTCCACATTCAACAAATCCTGACATTATCAAGGAGATGTTTCTACATGATCCGCGAAGACATTCGCAACATTGCCATCATTGCCCACGTTGACCACGGCAAGACCACCCTGGTCGACCAGATGCTCAAGCAGGGCGGCGCCTATCACGAGAATCAGCAGACTGTTGACCGCGTGATGGACTCCGGCGACATCGAGCGCGAGCGCGGCATTACCATCCTGGCCAAGAACACCGCCGTGCACTACGGCGACACCAAGATCAACATCGTTGACACCCCCGGCCACGCGGACTTCGGCGGCGAGGTGGAGCGCGTCCTCAAAATGGTGGACGGCGTGCTGCTGCTGGTGGACTCCTTCGAAGGCCCGATGCCCCAGACCCGCTTCGTGCTGAAGAAGGCCCTGGAGCTGAAGCTGAAGGTGCTCATCGTCATCAACAAGATCGACCGCCCCGACCAGCGCTGCGAAGAGGTCACAGGCGAGATCCTCGACCTTCTCATTGACCTGGACGCGGAC
>JBGVOA010000477.1:0-5385 GCA_045126095.1 Christensenellales bacterium
CACCAAAGCCTCCCTCCCCGAGGGAGGTGGATTCGTTCCTGGCCTGAAAGGCCGGGAGCGAAGACGGAAGGAGTTCCCCCGGCAGGGCAGCAGCGGGAGGGGCAAGCCTCTCCCCTACGGTATCGCGAGCAAAGACGGAAGGAGTTCCCCCACGACAAAGGGACGCCCCACAAACGGGACGTCCCTTTTCCTATGCATTTACCGCAGCATGGACACCGCGTCGCTGATGGACTTCTCCACCGCCTCGCGGCCGTACTTGTCCACGGCAGAGACATTCTTCTCGCCGTGGGTCAGGCAGCCGGCGCCGTTGATGCAGCCGCCCAGGCAGGCCATGCCCTCGATGAAGTTGCCGCCCAGGATCTTGGGGTTCTTGCTGAGCTTGAGCAGCGCCATGCGGCACTCCTCGATGCCGCTGCACACCACGGGCTTGGCCTCAAAGTCGATGTTCTGCTCCTTCAGGGCCTGGGCCACGGCCTCGCTCAGGCCGCCCACGCGGGCGAAGATGCGGCCGAAGTAGCTGGCGTTGTCCAGCACGTCCTCCGGCAGCTCACTGATCTCCATGTCCTTGGAGTCAAACAGCGCCTGCAGCTCCTCGAAGGTCATCACCGCGTCGACGTAGTCCTTCACGGTGTCCAGCTGGCGCTCGGCCTTCTTGGCCGTGCAGGGGCCGATGAAGACCACCTTGGCCGTCGCGTCGGTGGACTTGATGTACTTGGCCAGCGCCGCCATGGGGCTGAGGTTGTGGCTGACAAAGTCCGCCAGCTCCGGGAAGGCGGTCTTGATGTAGCGCACGAAAGCGGGGCAGCAGGAGGAGGTCATGGCGCCCTTCTCGGCCACCTTTTCCACCAGCTCCTGGCTCTCGGTCATCGCCACCAGGTCCGCGCCCAGGGCCGCTTCGATCACCGTGTGGAAGCCCAGCTGCTTCATGCCGGTGATGGCCTGGCCGACCTTGGCGTGGCTGAACTGACTGGAGAAGGCCGGGGCCACAATGGCATACACCTTGTAATTCTTGTTGCCCTCGCTCTCCCGGATCATGTTGATCACGTCCATGATGAAGGACTTGTCCTGAATGGCGCCAAAGGGGCACTGGTAGACGCACGCGCCGCACTGGATGCACTTCTCATCGTTGATGGAGGCCGCACCCTCGGGGCTGATGTCGATGGCCTTGATCTTGCAGGCGTTCTGGCAGGGGCGCTTGCGGTTGACGATCGCGCCGAAGGGGCAGACCTTCGCGCACTGGCCGCACTCCACGCACTTGGTCTTGTCGATATGGGCCACATGGTTGTGGTCGAAGGAGATGGCCTTGCGCTTGCACACGTCCTCGCAGCGGTTGGCCAGGCAGCCACGGCAGGAGCCCGTCACCTCATAGCCCGCAGCAGGGCACTCATCGCAGGCGATGTCGATCACCTCGATGATGTTGGGGTTCTGCTTGTTGCCGCCCATGGCCAGCTTCACGCGCTCGCCCAGGATGGCCCGCTCCTTGTACACGCAGCAGCGCATGGTGGGCACCTTGCCGGGCACGATGGCCTTGGGGATCTCCAGCACCTCTTCGGGGGTCAGGCCGTCCCACGCGCGGCGGGCCACCTCACGCAGCACCTTGTACTTCAGATACTGCACCTTTGTGTCAAACTTTCTCATGATAATCTCCCATTCTCCGTGTTAGAAATAACTCACCTTGACGCGCTTGCCCATTTCCCTGAGGCACTTGGTCAGCTCCTCCACCAGGTTCATCTTGATGTTGAAGTTGATGGGCAGGTCAGGGTTCTGATGGGCCGGGTTGATGGCGCGGCCGACGTAGAAGTTGATGTCCGTGGCTTCCTCGAAGAGCAGGCGGCTGATCTGGCTCGCGCCGTCCTTCCTGAGGCTCCAGTGCTCGTAGAACTGGTTCGCACCCAGATAATCCCTGGCATATTCGACCACCTTATTGACGGTGATCACGCCCTCGGTGACCAGATCCACGCCCTCGATGGTCGCCGTGGGGGGCAGGTCGGAGGAAAAGTCCAGGTTGGCGCGCAGGGGCTTGCCCAGGTACTTGGCCGCAATGGTGGACGTGGTGCCGCCGCAGACGATGTGCTTGCCCTCCTTGGAGAAGAACAGCGACATCATCCTGTCCGCATCGTCGCGGTTGAAGGGCGGGCCGAAGAGCAGGTTCATCGGCTCACGCTTCCTGATCTTCACCACGCAGGCGGTGGTGTCGTCGCCCGGCTCGTGGCCGTAGAGGTTGTCGCACTCGTCCACCAGCATCGTGGCCAGGGTCTTGGCCGTGTAGCCCACGGGGGTCAGCATCGTCATGAAGTCGATGATGTCCTCCCGCTTCCAGCCGAAGTTGTAGGCGATGCCGATGCCCGCATGGGGGCAGCCGTCGCTCATGGCGATGAACACGTCGCCCTCCTGCAGGCGCACGGCGGACTTGTAGATCGTCTTGCCGCCGATGTTCATCTCCGTCCGGGGGTAGATGTAGTTCTTGTCGTCCCGGATGAGGATGACCTGCGGGTTGTCATACTGGATGATTTCCGCGGTCTCATTGTTCTTCAGGTGGATGATGGTGAAGGTGGAATACGCCACGCCGCGCACGGAGCAGACCGGCAGCGTCGCCGCAATGGTGGACACGCACTCCTCCAGCGGCAGGCCCTCGGCCAGCATGGTGGAGATAATCTTGGAGGTCAGGGTGGACAGGATCGACGCCTTCACGCCGCTGCCCAAGCCGTCGGAGAGCACGATCACCATCGAGTTCTCGTCCGGCTCCACAATGTCCACATGGTCGCCGCACAGCTGCTCGCCGACGTGGTTGATGCTTTTATAGCCGATATCCGCGCAAAGGTCATTCATTGATGATCGACTCCTTCAGCTTCGTCAGCGCAATCTTCGTTTCCGCCGCAGTCTCGCCCAGCAGGGACGCGATTTCCTGCACGATGCGCATCTGCTTTTCGACCACGCGGTCCGCCACCTCGATGGTCTGCTGGCCGATGGTCTCCTTGCGCTCGCGGGCGGACTCCTCCTCCGTCACGTCACGCATGATGCCGATCAGCAGGTGGCTGTCCCGGTCGTACATCACGGTCATGTCCACATAGATGCGGTACTCCGCCAGGTACATGCGCTGGCCGGTGACATTGCGGCAGGTCTGCAGCACCGTGCGGAAGATGGTGGGCTCCAGGATGCGCACCACCTGCGCGCCCAGCACGTCGCTGGCCGAACGGATATTGAGCAGCCTGCGGGCCGCGGAGTTGATCTGCTGCACCTCCAGCTTGTCGTTCAGGACGATCAGGCCGTTGGGGGTGTTTTCCACGATGGTATCGGAGAAGCTCTCCGCCTTATCCTTCAGGTAGGGCAGGCACATCGAGATCTCCGCCTTGCCCTGACAGACCGCGATGGCCTTTTCCCGGCAGGTGTTGTAGCCGCAGGAGCCGCAGTTGAGCTCCTGTTCGGGCCTGAACTTGCCCATCTGGCGCAGCACCGCGTTGATCTCGCTCTCGGTGGGCTGGGCCATCTTGGGGGCAATGTAGCTGAAGCCCTTCTTGACGGAAAGGGAATCCGGCTGCTCCACCGGGAAGTCCTTGCTGCCCGCGTAGCCAGCCACGGCCATATAGTCCTGCACGAGGGCCTTGGAGTGCTTCTCCATCACCGGGCCGCCCACGCAGCTGCCCACGCAGGCGCTCATCTCGATGAAGCACTTGTGCACCCGGCCCGCCACGATCTCCCGGAGGGCCGCCACGCAGTTCTCCACGCCGTCCAGCGCCAGGTAGGTGTAGCCCGGCTGATCCTGGGCCATGGTCTTCAAAACGCCGCCGGTGGTCGGGAAGAAGCGCGCCCGGCTCTCCTCGGTGCGGTCCAGCTCCTTCTCCAGCGTAACGCCTTCAGCCTCCAGCCACTTCGTCAGCTCCTCGAAGGTCAGCACCGCGTCCACGATGCCCGCGTAGTGCTCCGCCTCGTCCTTCTTGGCCACGCACGGGCCGATGAACACGCACTTCGCATTCGGCACCCGCTTCTTGATGTCCAGGCAGTGAGCCTGCATGGGGCTCACCACGTCCGCCAGGTACTCCAGCGCCTCCGGGAAGTACTTCTGGATCAGCAGGTTGACGGAGTGGCAGCAGGAGGTGATGATCACGTCCCGCGCCTCTTCGCGCAGCATGCGCTCGTACTCGTTCTTGACGATGGTGGCGCCGACGGCGGTTTCCTCCACCGCCGCGAAGCCCAGCTGCTTGAGCGCCCGGGTCATCGCCGCAATGCCCACGCCGGGGTAGTTGGCGATGAAAGAGGGCGCCAGGCTGACGTACACCGGCTCGCCCGTCTGCAAAAGCACCTTGGCCTTCTCCGTCTCGTCCACGATCTGCTTGGCATTCTGCGGGCACACCACGAAGCACTGGCCGCAGAGGATGCACTCGTTGTTGATGATATGCGCCTGATTGCCGGAGAAGCGGATGGCCTTCACCGGGCAGTTGCGGATACACTTATAGCAGTTCTTGCAGTTGGACTGCTTCAGGGTCAGGCAATTCACTTGCGCCTACATCCTTTCTCTCGTTCCTCGTCAGCGGAGCTTGGCCAGCACGTGCTCGGCAAAGAACTCCTTGAAGCCTTCCTTCGTCACGCCCACATGCACCTCATCGTCCACCTGGACGGTCACGCCCACGCGGTTGCACTTGCCGATGCAGAAGCTGCCTGCCAGGGTGACTTCGCCCTCCAGGTCATTTTCCGCCACAGCCTCCTGCAGCAGCTCAACGATGGCCGCAGACCCCTTGATATGGCAGGAACTGCCCACACAAATCTGAATGACCATTTCTTACGCCTTTCCCTTCACATGCTCGTTGAAGAAGGCCTCCACCGTTTCCGGGGTGACGGAGTGGAACGTATCGTCCACCATCACGCACACGCCCTTCTGGCACTGGCCCATGCAGAAGGTACCGCCCAGGTCGACCCGATCGCCCAGGTTATTGGCCTCAATCAGCTTCTGCAGACCCGTCACCACCTGACGGGAGCCCTTGATGTGGCAGGAGCTGCCGATGCACACAACGATCTTCATCCTGAAAATCCTCCTCTTATCTTCCGCGCGGGGAAAACTCCCTTTTGCGCCTGATGTTTCCCACGGCTGCCGCGCACACGGCAGACCTTCCTATATTATGCCACAAAACCTCCCGTTTGGCAATAGTTTAACAATCTTCCGCAGAAAAAAGAACCGTTCCGCCCGCACGGCCTCCCTCCTGGGGAACATTCGTATGCATAATATCAGTATAGCACAGGTGGACCTTAAATGCAATTAAATCTTCTTTAATGACCTTTAATTCTTTACAGCCCGTAACAGGCCTTAACAGCCCGATCCCTTCCGGGGGACGGCGGACGGGCGTGTCGCAGCTCCCGCCCCCCTCCCGTAGGGGCGAGCATGGCTCGCCC
>JBGVOA010000478.1:0-3107 GCA_045126095.1 Christensenellales bacterium
CGAAACGGGGGATCTTGCGCGACTTTCACGGCTGCTCAGGAGGCTTACAAACCGGTTTTTCGGTGGGCTTACAGATGCGGAAAGCTGGGACGCTGTCGGCATGAACCTGGCGGCTAATCTGCTGGGGCTGGGGAATGCTGCCACCCCTGCCGGCGTGCGCGCGGCACAGCTGCTGTCCGCCCAGGGGGCTGTAGGACTGCAGGCCCTGGCGATGCTTCTGGCGCTTAACAATGCCGGATTGCAGATCATGCCGACGACGATCATCGCGCTGCGGCAAGCGTCCGGCTGTGCGGAGCCGGCATCGGTATGGCTGCCCACGCTGGCAGCATCCGCGGCGTCGGCGGTGGTGAGTGCAGGGGTGCTCCTGCTGATGCGGCGAAGGGAGGAAGGGGAATGACTGCGTATGTGCTGTTGGCCGTTGTCGGTCTGATCCTCCTGCGCGGCATGATGACCGGCCGGGATGCATACGGGGCCTTTCTGCGAGGCGCAAAGCAGGGCATGACCTCGGCCGCGGGGCTGCTGCCCGCGCTGTGCGGGATGCTGCTGCTCATCAGGCTGACGGGAGCTTCCGGGCTGATGGAGCTGTTGGCGGGGCTCGTTTCGCCGCTGCTGGAGATGCTGCATATCCCGCAGGAGGTCACGCCCATGCTGCTGCTGCGTCCGCTGACAGGCTCCGGCAGTCTCGCTGCTCTGCAGGAGATCATGCACCAGTGCGGCCCGGACAGCCGCGCGGCCAGCATTGCCTCCGTGCTGGCGGGGTCCTCCGAGACGATTCTTTACACGCTGACGGTCTATGCTGCCGCCGCGGGCGTGAAGCGTGTTCCCGGCGCGCTTCTGGCTTCCCTGTGCGGGTATGCGGCCAGCATTGTGGTGTGCAGCCTGCTTGTCCGCTGAGGAATTGTGTCCAGCCCCCTTGCGGGATTGGCCAATATCATGTATAATAATGAAAGGTGTGAAATTCTGCACCGGGGAAGGCAGTGATCCGAATGAAGGAATATATCGGTGACAGCCGCGCGGTCGCGCGTGCTGCGCTTTCGCTTGCCATGACGGCTGACCGCGAGGAGGAAGCCGCCCTGCGCAGGAGCCTGCAGGAAAGGGGCATCCGCGGCGCGGCGTCGGACTTTGGCGGCGATTACGCATCCTCGGTGCTGAAGATCATCGAGCGTGCTGTGGTCGCTGCAAAGCGCGAGGGCGTGATCGGCGAGATGCATCAGGAGGAGGGCGCTGTGGCAGGCGCCGCGCGCGATGCGGTAATGCAGATGTCCTCCAAGGCGCTGGGGCTCTCCGTGGGCGGCAAGATCGGCGTGACACGGGAGGGCGGCCATGTGGCCGTTGCCCTGTTCTTCACCGTGGGCCTGGTGCACCTCAATGAGGTCTGCGTAGGCCTGGGCCACCGCGCGGTGTAATACACAAGCAAGAAGGGATGGGGAGCAATGATCCTCAATATTGCCATGGATGGCCCGGTCGGCGCGGGCAAATCGAGCATTGCGGATGCGGCGGCAAAGCGCCTGGGCATCCTGCACCTGGATACGGGCGCGATGTACCGCGCGCTGGGCCTGACCGCCATTGAGCGCGGTGTTGCCCTGGCGGACGAGTCAGCCATCACCGAGCTGATGCGCACGGTGGACGTCACCGTCGCCCACGGCCCTGAGGGTCAGCGGACGATGGTGGATGGCCGTGACGTGACAGGGCTGATACGCACGGCCGAGGTGAGCATGGCGGCCTCCACAGTGGGCCGCTATGCCGGCGTCCGCCGGGAGATGGTCGCGCTGCAGCAGCGTCTGGCAGCCACCACGCCCATGCTGGTGGACGGCCGCGACATCTGCCTGCGCGTGCTGCCGGATGCGCCGGTGAAGATCTTCCTGACGGCGTCCGCCGAGGCGCGTGCCCGCCGCCGCTGGCTGGAAATGTGCCAGAAGGGCGACGAAACGCCCTTCGAGCAGGTGCTGGCGGACGTGATCGCCCGTGACGAGCAGGATATGAACCGCGAGGTGGATCCGCTGCGTCCCACGCCGGACGCTGTTTTGCTGGATACGACGGAAATGGATTTTGAGCAGTCGGTGCAGGCCGTGCTGCGCATCGTGGAGGAAAAGTATCATGAGTGAAGCTGCCAAGAAGCCTGCTGCTCAGCCGCAGGTGAACAAGGATTCCCTGCTGTACGCGATTGCAAAGCCGATCTTGAGCTTGCTGCTCAAGACTATCCTGCCGGTGAAGTTCCATAACCGGGAGCGCCTGGCGCAGGATCCGCCCTACATCGTGATCGCCAACCATTCCTCCATGCTTGATCCGGTTATCATCGGCGTGGGCGTGATCGGCCATCAGGTGCGCTTCATCGGCAAGAAGGAGCTGACAAAGAACAAGCTGGCGGCGTGGCTGTTCAAGCAGCTGCGGATGATCCCCGTGGACCGCCACAACAGCGATATGGAGGCCATGCGCGCCTGTATGCGCGTGACGAAGGAAGGCGGCATCCTGGGCATCTTCCCGGAGGGCACGCGCCATCATGAAGGACTGATGACCGAAATGGAGAGCGGCATCGGCCTGATTGCCCTGCGCAGCCGTGTGCCGCTGATGCCTGTGTACATCACCGGCAAGTTGAAGCTCTTCCGCCGCCTGCATGTCTATGTGGGGGAGGCGATCCCCACGGAGGATCTGCGCGAAGAGGGCGTCAACCGCGAAACCTGCGAGAAGCTGATGCAGCGCATCACCCAGACCTACGCGGCCATGCAGGAGGCACACACGAAGGCGTGAACACCCGTCTTCCGTTGCCATTCCTGATCAGAAGTGCCGGGAAACGGAACATCTGCAAAAATTTCAAGAAAATTTTAGATTTTTTTGAAAATCAAGCAGGAATCCGGGAAAAGGCATCGAATTATTATCAAACAGAGCATTTTGCGATGAAATGCGCTCTGAAAGGTTGCTGAATGCATGCCGATTGAGATCGCTGCCCACGCAGGCTTCTGCATGGGCGTCCGCCGTGCGGTGGAGGAGGCGCTGAAGGTCGCCGATTCCGGCATTCCCAGCTGCACACTGGGAGAGCTGGCCCACAATCCTGTGGTGGTGGACATGCTTCAAAAGCGCGGCGTTCCGCCCATCCATCAGGTGGAGGA
>JBGVOA010000479.1:0-16047 GCA_045126095.1 Christensenellales bacterium
TACTACATCGGCACGGTGGGCGAGCAGGCGCTGTACAACGTCATTGCCCGCCAGGCGGTGGAGGCGGCGGACATGCCCTTCATCCCTGACCGGCCTGCCAGGGTGGAGGTGACCACCCGCACCGGCAAGGGCCGGACGACCCGCTTCATCTTCAACAACACTGCCACTGAACAGCACTTCTCCCTGGACGGCGCGGAGCTGACCCTCGCGCCCTTTGAGATGCGCATCCAGCAGGCCTGACGTGCCTGCTGCCCCCAAAAATACACAAGCCGCTCCGTCCTGGTTTGGGACGGAGCGGCATTTTGCGTACCGGAAAACGAAAAAGCTGCCCGTGGGTGCGGGCAGCATGGGGGATCAGATGATTGCTTCGGAATCCTGCTGGATGGGCGCATCGTCCTGGGGCGGATCGGATTCGTCCGGCAGGGTGTCGCCTTCCGGCGTGCCGTTGGGTTCCGCGTTGTCAGCATCGGACGGGGCGGGAGTCTCCGGGGGAACGGAGCTGTCCTGCGTATCGTTAGCGTCAGGGGCGGCGGTGGTGGCCGCTGCGTCGTCCTCACTGTCCTGATCGGGGGTGATGCCGGTTTCTTCGCCCTTGGGCATGCCGGTCAGGAGCGCGGGATCCTCGGGAAGCGGCAGCTCCGGCAGCTGCGGCTCCTGGACGAGGGCGTTGTAGTCGGCCTCGCGCTTGGCTTCCACTGCAATCAGCAGGGCTTCAAGCGTCATCGGGCCAGCAGCGCCATCTGCATCCAGACCATGATCCCTCTGGAAGCTCTGAACTGCCTTCTTTGTGCCGCGACCGAAATTGCCGTCCACAGTATCGTAATACGCAAGTTCCTTCAGGTATTCCTGCAGCAGCGTCACGTTGTCATTGTTGGAGCCGTGTTTGAGGATGCCCACATCCTCAGGGAAGGGGATGACGGGCGCAGGTGTGGGAATGGCGGCGGGGGCAGGAGTTGCCGTGGGTGCAGCAGCGGGCGTGGGGGTAGGAAGGTCGTTCGGCGTTGCGATGGGCCGCGTGGTGGGCTTGCTGGTTGCGCCCTGCCCCTTGCCCGCGATCAGCCCTTCGGTATAGCCCTTGGTGTATCCGGCGGATCGACCTGCGTCGTAGCCCTTGCCATGGCCGACGTTGTAGAGGACCGCGCCCACCACGATGCACAGGCAGAGCGCCGCCGCCGCGATGAGGATGAGGCGCTTGTGCCAGATGGCGTTGGCGGCTTGCGTGCCCTCGCTCAGACCGGACTTGTGGCCGTTTTCGAAGCCCTCGGAGAGGCCCTTGCGGTAAGCGGCCTCGGAGGAGGCTCCGGACGCGCCGCCCGCCACAGGGGCTGCGACGGGCGTGAAGCGCGGCATGGCGTTGCTGTGGGCCCGCAGGATGGTTTTGCCTCCGCAGGCGTCACAGGTTGTGCCGGAAATGGATTTTCCGCAGTGCTTGCAAAACATGGGATTGCTCCTTTGTGTGGGTTAGTCGTCAACGTAGACGTAAATGGTGCCGTTGCTGCTGGTGCTGTACAGGTTCACCTTCAGGTACACGGTGGTGCCGCGCGTGATGTAGCGGCTGATGCGGAAATCGCGGCCGGAGTAGTCGTCGCTGTATTCCAGCTGGTTCGTCAGGCCGCTGTTGGAGTACAGGTAGGCTCGTGCGTCCACAGAGGTGGTCGATCCGGTGCTGTAGAAGGTGTAGGTATCCGTCCGGGGCGCGGTGAAGCTGAGCACGAACTGCCGCTTGCTGCTTGTGAATTGCAGGCGCTTGGAGCTGTTCAGGCTGATGGTGGAGGTGGAACTGGAGGAGCTGGAATAGTTGGAGTAGGTGGACGTGCCGGAATAGCTGGAATAGTCGGAATCGGAAACGGCCGTTGCGCTGCGTTCAACACGCACCGAGGCGCTGCCGCGGGCTGTGGTGTTATACATGGTCACCTTCAGGTAGACCGTGTCGTTGCGAGTCATGTACCAGTCGATCTGGAAGTTGCTGCTGGCGCCGCCGTCGTCATTTGAGGTAAGCAGGCGATCCAGCTCTTTGTCGGAATAGAGATAGCCCTTGGTGTCGCTGGAGCCCGTGGAGCTGAAGCGGTAGGTGCCGGAGCTGGGGGCGGTGAAGGCGTAGGTGAAGGACTGGCTGTCCCGCGTGAAGGAGATGCTCTGCGTCTTGTCGGTGCTCAGGACGGGGAAGCCGTCCTTCCGGTTTGCACCGCCGTTTGCCAGGAAGGCGATCAGGCAAACCACCAGCAGCGCGACGATGGCGCCGCCGATGTAGTAGGCGATCTTGCTGGCTTTGCGCTTGTAGGAGAAGGTCACCTTGCTGGCGGAGGGATTGCCCATCTCGTCCACGGAGAGGGTGACCTTCTCTGCGCTGACCAGCTCGTACCCTGCGATCTCCTTGGCCTTGACCGTGACTGCGCGCCCGGCCTCCACCGTGACGGAGCCGCGCTGGAGCGGGTAGCCGTAGGCGTCCTGGAATAGCACCTCCACGACCACCGGCGGCACATAGTCCGGCACTTCCGGCTCAGGGGGCTGCAGGTTGCAAAGCTCCATGGGGAACTCGTCCAGCAGCGTGCCCAGCTGCTCGTATACGTCGGTCAGGGGCAGGCGCTTGTCGGGCTCGACCTCCATCAGGCCGTTGACAATGCTGGCAAGCGTCGGGGGCAGGCTGGGGGAGCTGACGATGCTTTCGCCTGCCAGCAACACCTGGCCGTAGTACTGTCCCTTGGGGATGGCGGGCACCTGGCCCGTCCACAGCCAGTGCAGCACCAGGCCCAGGGCGAAGTTGTCCACCCGCTGGTCGATGACGGTGGACGGGTCGGTGAACTTCGCCACGATCTCCGGGGCCCAGTAGCCCATGTCGCCGCCGATGTCGTCCGCCGATGCGGGCGCATCCGATGCGAAGTAGCAGGAGTCGAAGTCGATCAGCTTCAGCATGCATGTGCCGGTCTCGGGGTTCTGGGTGATGATGAGGTTGTCGGGCTTCATATCGCCGTGGACAACGCCTGCCGCATGTACGTTCATCAGCGCCAGGGTCAGCGTGCGCATGAGGATCACGCGCTGCCATGGGGACAGCATCGGCACCTGCTCGGCGGTGATATTGCCCTTGATGTAGTCCGTCACGGTGCAGATGTGGTACTGATAGCTGAGCACCTCCAGCGGCAGGGCCAGGGTGGCGGAGCTGTTGCGCTCGCGCAGGGCATCGTAGAGCTTTTCCTTGCTCTCCAGGGCTGTGTGGAAGCGCTTGACGGCGTTGGCGTGCTTCTTTTCGGATAGCTCCAGCTCCTCGGAGGGGTAGACGGGCTTCAAGAACTTCTTGATGAAGTAGGGCCGCCCGTCCTTCTGGGCACGGCACCACTCGGAGGTGCCGGCGTTTTCGTTGGTGAAGGGAGTCAGCTGCTCATAGCTGCCGATCATTTCCATCGCTTATCCCTCCTGACGCTCGTAGGCAAGGGTATCCTTGCGGTAGATCTGCCAATGGGCGACGAGGGCGGATTCGAGGGCTGCGCGGTCGTCGCGGATGGCGTTGAGCTGTCCGACGACGCTGCTGATGTACTCATAGCGGCGCTTGAGGCTGGTGCGGATGTGAGTCATGTCCTTCCAGCCGTAGAAGGAGATGACGCAGGTGCTGTCATCACCGGTGACGGCTGCGATCTGGCTGCGGAATTCCTGCTCGAACTCGGCGATGGTGCGCGCGTGCAGCAGGGTGTGCAGCAGCAGATGCTCAAAGTCCATCGGGGAGCGCAGGAAGCCGAACATGCCGTCGGAGCAGCAGATGACGGCGCAGGGCAGGGGCAGCTCCACCCGGAAGGGGGTGACGCGGAAGGGCTTGTCCGCATTGAGGAGGTTCGAAAGGGGCGCGCTGTCCCGCAGGCTCTGCATGGGATCGGGGTTGCCGCGGGATTCGTCGCGGGTCACCTGCACCAGGCCGTCGTCCGGCGTGAGGTAGTACACGCGGGAGTCGCCGGCGTTCAGGGTGGTGAGGGTCATTCTGTTCAGGCTGGCCATTTGCTGCACGGCCACGGCGGCGGTGCAGGGGAAGGCCTTGACCAGCGAGCCGGAAACGCCCATGGGGGCGCACTTGTCCTTCAGCCCGGTCAGGGTGTCCTGGGCCAGGACGCGGAAGCTCTCGGCCATGTCCGCCGCGGGCATTCCGGGAGCGAGGCGGGCGCTCCAGGTGCGGAAGGCGTCCGCCATGGCCTGGGCCGCCACATAGGCGCCGCTGGCATTGCCGAACTCGGCATAGGGCCACGCGCCCGCGCCGCCGCAGCCGTCGAACACGGCCTGGGCATGCACGCGGGGCTGGGTGAAATCGTAGGCATAGGAATCCTCGCCCTTTTCGGCCAGCGGGCTGTGGGCGATCAGGGCGCAGGTGCTCAGCTTGCTTGAAATGTCCATCGAGATTTCCTTTCCTGCCTCAGCCAACGCTGTTGACGATGGCGTCGAGCATCACCTGGTAGGTCACGTCCTGCAAACCGGTGGCCTCGGCCACGGTGCGATGGATGGCGTTTTCCCAGCACAGGCGGATGGTATGCCAGTAGGAGGAATCGGGGGTGAAGAGCAGCAGACGCTTGGCCAGCGCGTCCATTTCGCCCGGATCGTCCTCATCGCCCCACATTTCGGCCAATTCGCCGAAGGTGGCGGGCATGCCGTGCCTGGGGTAGTTGCGCGCGCTGGCGCAGTGGCCCAGGTCGTGGGCGGGCGCATCGGTGAACAGGGCAATGATGTGGCGGCGCTTCCAGCCATCGCGGCACCAGTCGCTGCGCATGGCGTAGGTCAGGGCCTCCAGGCCGTCCTCGGGGATGTCGCCGCCGCCGTGGGCCGTCACGCCGTTGACGAAGTCGCGGAACTTCTCCATGTCCTCCGGCATGGTCAGGAAGGGGGAGACGAGCATGGCCTGATCGCCGTCCGCCACATAGTCGCCGAACCAGATCACGCGCACGCGCAGGCGGCCGACATGCTTCTGCTTGCGCTCCAGGGAGTTGGTGATGTCCGAATACAGGTTGAGGGCGTTCTGCTTGACGGTGTTGATGATGGGCTTCATGCTGCCGGTTTTGTCGATGACAAGGCAGATGTCAATGTTGTAATCGCCGAACTGGCCGTTGAAATCCATGGTGCATGCCTCCAATATCGTTTGTGTCGCTTATTTGCGCATCAGATCGTCATCCGTGGGGGGACGCAGGCCGAAGGGGATGCTGCCGTAGCCGGAGGAAGCCGAAGGTGCGGGTGCGGCCGGTGCGGGCGCGGGATCGCGGCGGGGCGTGGAGCCCTTGCGGATGCCGCAGGTGGTGCAGAAAAGCGTGGCGGGGGTGTTGTGATGCCCGCAGGGCCAGACGCTGCCGGCGACCACGGAAGGATCCTCGTCAAAGGGCAGGGCGCACACGGGGCAGTAGCGCAGGGACGCGTCGGTAAAGGTGTGGCCCTTGGGGCAGGTGCGCTTCGCCGCGGATCTGACGGCGGGCGCCTCGGGGGCGGCGGCCGATTCCTCATGGGCGGCCACGAAGGGCTTGGCCACAGCGTCGGTTCTGTTCAGGCTTACGCCGCAGAAGGTGCAGAAGGCGTTGGTGTGCGCCACCTGCGCGTTGCAGTTGGGACACTTGATGGTGATGTTCATGCGTTCTTTTCCTCCGAATGTTCGCATCAGGCCGGGCTTCAGGCTGTGGGCGGCCATGCACCGGCACAGTTTCCGTATAGACAGGGGACTTCCGCCGCAGCAGATGCGCACGGCGGAAGCCCTGTTCAGATCGGTACAGTGGGAATCAGCTGCGCCACTTGGAGATGGCTTCGTCGCCCAGGGTCTTCAGGTCGTAGACGCAAGCGCCCACTTCCTTGAGCATCACAGCGGTTTCCTCGGTGGGCTTGAACTGGAAGATTGCGCCCTGGCCATCGCGGATGATGCGGCCGAGGACGTTCACCGCCGTGACGACCGCCGGGCTGGCATGCGAGCCCTGCACATAGAAGATCACCGAGGGCTTGAAGCTGTTGACCAGCACCAGCGCACCCAGCGCGATTCCAACCAGACCGGCGACGATCATACCAGCCGCGGTGTCGCCGTACGCGGTCAGACCGCCGATGAAGCTGAGCAGTCCGCCCAGAATGAAGCACAGGGAGAACATCAGGCCGATGATGGAAATGGTGCGGGACCACCAGCAGGTCACGCCGTTGATGGCGGAGAGGTACAGTTCGTCAATGCGGTTGGTCTGCAGGCCGAGGAAGGTGGAGTCCTCGTAGCGGATGATGCGCTTGTTGGTGATCACCACGTCGATATAGCCCTGGCGGAAGGTGTAGCGGCCCACGCGGTACTGCTTCACCACGACCTCGCCCACGCCCAGGTCGATGCCCTGGGGCATCTGGCTGCGGCGGCAGCTGGCCCAGCTGCTCGGGGCCTTGGGTGCCGCAGGGGCAGCGGGCGCCGCGGGGGCAGCAGGGGCAGGATCAGGGGTATAAGCGGGGGCGGGAGAGTGGGATGCAGCGGGGGCCGAGAGGATTTCGCCGCAAACGCCGCAGAACTTAGCGCCAGGTTTGGTCTCGGAGTGACACTTGGGACAAATTGCCATATGCATCTTCCTTTCGTATTCTGTTTTCGTTCAGCGGGCAACGTCTTTTGCATCAAGAACAGAGGTGTTGCCGCATTTCTTATGTACTATTGTAGCACGAAAAACGCCGTATGTCTACATGAAATGGAAATTTTATGCTTGAGGGACGGCTGCCTGCCTGGCGTTTCATGGCCGGAGGATGGTCAGGCCGGGCAACTCGCGCTCCGTCGGCGGCTCGAAAAGGCGGCTGACCTTTTCCAGCAGCCCCGCGTCCACATAGTAGTCCGACGGATCACCCGTGCCTGCGCTGATGGCGGCATTGCGCCTGGCGATGCGCCGGGTCCACTCCTCCTGCGGGATATCGAGCCAGCGCCAGTCCATTTCGCAGCCGGACAGCGCCCGGATGGCCTCCCGGCGCATCTCCTGCGTCCAGAAGCCAAAGTCCAGCACGGGGGTCAGACCGGCTTCTGCTGTCTGGCGTGCCAGGGAGAACAGGTACTGCCGGGCGCGGGCGGCCAGCTCGTCGTGGGCGTCTCCGCAGCCCTGGGGGAACATGGTGCGCATCAGCTGATCGCAGGAGAGGAGCAGCGTGCCCGGCAGGCTGCGGGCGTAGGTAGTCTTGCCGCAGCAGATGCGGCCGATGAGCAGAATAATCTTCATGGTGCCTCCTGGTATGCACCGGCAAACGCCGGAGGTGCTTCATCAACAAAGAACCGGAACCCGTGCGGGCTCCGGTTTCATGTATCACATCACGCCCTGGGAGATCAGGTATTGGCGCAGGCTCATGCCGTAGCGGCGGGGGGCCTGGTTCTGCAGCGTTTTGAGCAGGGCGGCGTATTCGGGGTGCTCGGAAATGATCTGGGTGACGCTGCGGGGGCGCGCATCGTCGGGATAGGCGGCCTTCAGGGCGGCGATCGCTCCGGCTGCGTTCACCGGCGGACGGCCGCCTGCGGAGGCCTCGTAGCGGAAGCCATAGGCGGTCAGCATCGCGCCCACACCGGGATAGCCCAGATGCGCGCTCAGGGCGGTGGCCTCCTGGGCCAGGCTCTTGTGGCCATGCTGGATGCTGCGGGAGATCACCTTGTCCGGATAATGCTTCTCCAGCCGGGCCAGCAGGCTGGCCAGCCGGGGACGCAGCGCCGCAGGCTCCTCTCCGGGAGTCGGGCATGTGGGTTGACGAAGCGCGCGGCCCTCCGCCAGGGTGATCTGCTGCCAGCCGTGGGCGGCGAGCAGCTCTGCTGTGGAAGCATGTCCGCAGGCATCGGCCAGGGCTGCGAGGCGCGCGCGGGCCTCGGCGGAAAGCACCTCCGGGGCAAAGAGGCAATGCTCCGGGTAGTAGGCTTCCAGACGGGCCAGCAGGCGGCGGACCTGCTCCTCGGGGGGCAGCGCCGGGTCGATGGCGATGCGCGGGCTGCGTGGGGCACGCTTGCGGACGTTCGGCCGGGCGGCAGGGATGGGTTCCTCAGCGGGTGCGTCCACGGGCTCAGCGCGGGGCTCAGCGATGGGCTCGGCTGCGGGGATGGCGACCGGTGCGGGATCTTCCGGCGCGGGTGCTTCCGGTGGGCGCTGAAGCTCGCCGATCTGCCGGAGCAGGGCGGCCTGCTGCTGCCGGTTGGCGGTCAGGCGCTTGCTGAGGCTGTCCAGCTCGGCGCGCAGCACCATCTTTTTGCCCAGCTGCATGAAGCCCAGAGCGGCCAGCTCCTGCTGGACGGCGCTCTGCTGCTTTTCCAGCTCCTGCTGGCGCTGCTGGAGGAGGCTGTGCTGCTGGCGGAGGTCAGCCAGGGTGGTATCGGGCTGTGCGTGCGGATTGGCGGACATACGATCACTCCATGTCTAAGTCGTTGGGGCTGGGGAACCAGGCCCGCGGGATCTCGAATTCGCCCAGGCACAGGTCGCGGTCAGCCTTGCGCCACAGGTGCATCACGCAGTCGGTCATGCGGCGGCAGTCGCAGATGAGCACCCGGGCCGTGCCCAGCGTATCACTGGCGACCGCGCCGCATTCCTCCAGCGCGGGGCCGTAGTTGGGGTAGTATTCCGAGCAGCCCACGGGGATGCCCTCCACATAGTGCGGATGGAAGACGGGGGAAATATGCTGGCGGCCCTCCCAGTCGGTGATGGTGGCGCGGAAGCCCTCGGGGCGCAGGCGGTTGGGCAGATCCATGCGCTCGTCCACCGCGTGCAGGTAGGTGTTGCGCTCGTGGCCCACGCCCAGCAGCAGCACCTTGCCGCTCATCTCGTACAGTCGGCTGAGGCAGCCGCCCATGGGCGCGGGCGTGGCGGAATTCTCCTCGCCCTGCACAAATTCCCGCGCCCCTGCGCCAAAGACGGCCAGCGAGTGCGTGGGGTGCAGGGAGCGCACCGCGTCCGGGCGGAAGGCGGCGACGCGGGCCAGCGTGCCGATGTTGGGGACGGTCGTGCGCACGTCGAAGAAGGGATTGCCCGCGTTGACCACCGCCCAGGTGTGGGTGGGGACGAGCAGAAGACCCTCGTGCAGGTAGGCCTTCAGCGCGTCGATCAGGCCGTCCGCGCCGCCCTCAATGGGACCGGCAGCGCGCAGGGAGGCGTGGATGGTCAATGCATCGTTGTGCTTCACGCCGTGGTTTTCCAGCAGGCGGAAAATGTCCTGTTGTGTAATCATTTGCTTCTCCTGAATACAAGTTTCCTGTATCATACCATATTTTTTGCTGCGGCTCAACCCTGTGCAGGGCTGAATATGGGTGGAAAACGGTTTACAGGGCTGTATTTTTGCGGTTTTTCGGAAAACATGCCCGAAACATACCGTGCAAATTGTGTAAACGGACTGCCCGAAACCTACCCAACAAAAATGCCTGATACATACCCTGAATGAAAAATGTAAAAATTCAGTAGACGGAAGGCCGGGTATCTGTTACAATAGGAGTATCAACGCAACGAAACGAGGTGCCGCGAATGAATGCATGGCAGGCGTATTACCCGCGCCCGCAGATGCGGCGGGAAAGCTTTCTCTCCCTGTGCATGCCGGGGTGGACGCTGGAGGGTCAGCCGATCAATGTGCCCTTTGCGCCCCAGAGCCCGCTGAGCGGCTATGAGGGTTCGGTGGGCGAGCGGCTGCATTACGAGCGGCGCTTTACCCTGCCGGAGGGGTTCCGGCGGGAGGACGAGCGGGTCATCCTGCACCTGGGCGCGGTGGATCAGCTGGCAGGCGTGAAGGTGAACGGCGTGCAGGTCGCCTACCATGAGGGCGGCTATCTGCCCTTCGAGGCGGATGTGACGGACGCGTTCCAGCCCGGCGAAAACCTGCTGGAGGTGGATGCGGTCGACCGCCTCGACCGGGACATCCCCTATGGCAAGCAATCCCGCACCCCCGGCGGCATGTGGTACACGCCCGTGAGCGGCATCTGGCAGAGCGTGTGGATGGAGGCAGTGCCGGTCAAGCACATCCGCAGCCTGCGCATCACCCCCGATCTCACGGGCATTGACCTGGAGGTGGACAGCGACGCGCCCCACTGCGATGTGACGGTGCGCCTGGGCGCGGAGGTGGTGGCCCGGGCCTCCTGGTCGCTGACGGGGAAGCCGCGCCGGATCGAGATCCCGGCGAAGAGCCGCCGCCTCTGGTCGCCCCAGAGCCCCACGCTCTACGATGTGGTCATTCGCGCCGGACAGGATGAGGTCAGCAGCTATTTCGCCCTGCGCACGGTGGAGATCCGTCCGGATAAGAGCGGCGTGCAGCGCGTGTGCCTCAACGGTCAGCCGATTTTCCTGAATGGTGTGCTGGATCAGGGCTACTTCCCTGAGGGGATCTACCTGCCCGAAACGCCCATGGAATACGAGCGGGACGTGCTCAGGATGAAGAAGCTGGGCTTCAATATGCTGCGTAAGCACATCAAGGTGGAGCCGGAGTGCTTCTATCACGCCTGCGACCGCCTGGGCATGCTGGTCATGCAGGATATGGTCAGCGGCGGCCCCTACTCCTGGCTGATGGATACGGCGCTGCCCACGGTGGGCTTCAAGCGCACCATCCACCTGCCGCTGTCCCAGCGCTATAAAACCTGCTTTGAAAGGCAGGCGCGGGAGACGGTCGCCCATCTGTACAACCACCCCTGCATCATCGCCTACACCATCTTCAACGAGGGCTGGGGACAGTTCGAGCCTGAGCGGATGTACCATTTGCTCAAGTCCGCCGACCCCACCCGCTTCTGGGACGTGGCCTCCGGCTGGTTCGAGCCGAAGGAAACGGATGTGGACAGCCGCCATGTCTACTTCCGCAACAAGCGCCTGCGCCCCGGCAAGCGGCCCATGCTGCTGAGCGAGTGCGGCGGCTACGCACGGGCCATCCCTGAGCATCTGTGGAAGCAGGAGGCCAGCTACGGCTACGGCAAGACCGACACCGAGGAGCAGCTGACAGCGGCCATCGCCCTGATGTACGGCGAAATGGTGACCCCGGCCATCCCCCTGGGCCTGTGCGGCGTGGTCTACACGCAGCTGAGCGACGTGGAGGAGGAGATCAACGGCCTGTACACCTACGACCGGCAGATCTGCAAGGTGGATGCGGACAAGATGCGCCTCATCATGCAGGAGGCGGAGGAAACGCTGAGCAGGAATTCGGAATTATGAATTCGGAATTTGATTTGTGGAACGGAAACAGGCAGGCGCCCATGCGAGATGGGGCCTGCCTGTTTTGTTCGGTTGAAGGATTATTTGACGTGGACGGTGGTGCTGACCCAGGCGCGCGCAGGGTCAAGATCCATTTCCTCCGTCATGTCCAGGAAGGGGAAGCCCTCCGCGCCGAAGTGGACGCGGCGGATGCCGGAGGAGCGGGGGCCGAAGCCCTGGCGGCCATCCTCGGTGCGGATGCCGGGGCGGGCGTGGTAGGTGTTCCAGGTGAGGCCGTCCTCATCGGTGACGTAGGCGTTGTGGCCGGGGCCGTATTCGCCTGCGACGCTGCGGGAGGTCAGCAGGGGCGCATTCTCCTTTGTCCAGCTGGCGGGATCGAGGGGGTCTACGCCGTCGGCCATGGAGAGCATGCCCACGGCGTAGGTGCTGTCCACCAGCGCACCGGAGTAGGTCAGGAGGATCCGTCCGCCATGATAGAGCGCGAAGGGGCCTTCGACGACGAAGGTGTGGTTGTTCTCCCAGCCGTACTCGGGGGTGGCGAGTACCTGCGGGTCGCTGAGGAGCCGCCAGGGCTCGTTGGGGTCGAGCTCTGCGATGTAGAGCCACGCGCCCAGGTCAACGGGATCGAACTGGCGCTGCGACCAGCTCGCATAGAGCCTGCCTGCGGACCAGAAGACGGTCATGTCCAGCGTGATGCCCTTGTCGTAGAGCATCGTGCCGTCCTTCTTCAGCACGCGGCGGGGCATCTCCCAGTCGGAGGCCTTCACGGGGTTGCCGCCGGGCTTGAGCGCCATGACATGGCTCTGCTCCTGCCCGAAGGGGCCGGGCGTGCCGGCGTGGAAGATGTACAGCTTGCCGTTGATAATGTGCATTTCCGGCGCCCAGAGGAGGCTCCCCAGATGGGGGTACATGGTGGTATCCAGGATGCAGATTTGCTGGGCGGTGACCAGGCCGGGGAGGCTGTCTGCCTCGCGGATGAAGAGGGTGTGGTTGCCGTCCAGGTCGTTGGTGGAGATGAAATAGTACTTGCCCTGCCAGCGGCAGACGGCGGGGTCGGCCTTGCTCCAGGCCATGGGGAACTCGAAGCGGTGCTGGTGGACACGGCCGGTGACGGTGTACTGGCCGGGCTTTGTCCAGTCGATGGCGCGCGCGTCCCAGTCCACGCGCTTGGTGGCGGTGCTGCCATCGGAATAGTGGGCGACGGCGCGGACGGTTTCCAGGTCGGCGGGGGAGGCGGCTTCGACCGCATCAGGCACATCGTTGGCCACGTTCACCGGGGTGAGGAAGCGGCCCCGCAGGCGGCGGACGGTGTCTGCGTCAATGTCGGCGACACAGCCGGGTACGCAGCCTTCGGGCAGGTCCAGGCCAGTCAGATCGGGCAGCTGCTGACGCTTCTCCTGATATTCCTGCGCCAGGGGATCGCTCAGGTGCAGCAGGGGCTGCTCGGTGTAGTGGATCAGATCGTCGCTGGTGAAGAAGAGGACGTGATCCTCACTGGCGGCGTCGGGGCTGCCATTGCACTCGATGCGCTCAGCCACGATGGCCCACTGGCCGCAGGGCAGCTTCGTCAGCCAGGGACGGCGCAGGCTGTAGGGGTGCAGCACGCCCATGTCGCCGGGAATGGCCTTGGCGTAAACCACGCCGCTGTTGTGGTTCAGGGGCGTGCACTCGTCGCCTTCGATGAGCGCCAGGTGGACGCTGTGGGCCAGCTTGGGGGCGTAGATGTCCTCATGCAGGGGCTGGCGGGTGTAGACCAGGAGCCGCGCGGGGCCGCTCTGGGCGGGCAGCGCCTTGTGCCAGCCGTCTTCCGCCGGGATGTAGCCGTTCTTCTGCCAGAAGGGGCTGCACAGCGGGTCGGCAAGGGCCGCGCGGACGATCTCCCGGCGGCGCAGCTCCCGGTGCAGCTGGCGCAGCGCGGCGCTGCCGTGGCCCCGGCGGCGCTTGTCCGCCTGCACATAGATGGCGTGCAGATGGGCGGCATGGGCCGCATCGTCCACATCGCAGCACAGGAAGCCCACACAGTCGCCGTCTGCATGGATCTTGCGCAGGATGAGGGGGTTCTGCTTCCGCTGGCTGCGCTGGATCAGCAGCGTGCGTACGTCGGGTGCGGAAAGGCCGTCGGGCAGGTGTAGTTCGCGGGCATAGGCGGCGGTCATGCGGCCGAGCAGCTGCCAGTCGCCATCCCAGGTCAGGCCAAAGGGGGAAAGGTGGATCATACGAAACCCTCCTATGTAGTTGGTCGGATGCAATGTGCTTTTATGATACCACAGCTGCCGGAGACCGTCAAACTGCTTTTTGCCGGGGACTACGCTATTTTTGCTTGACTGGACGCGGCGCGGGGTGCTACAATGGATGCAACGATTTGAAGGAGGTGAGCGGTATGTTCGTGATCAGGACCCGGCACGGAGCGATCTGCCGTTCACAGGGGGCGCGTTGACGCAGCGGCCTCTCCCTTTGACATGGCGGAAATCAGGCATGCTTCGTGAACCGGAGCATGCTTTTTTGCTGCGATGAAAGGGAGAAAACGATGATGTATACGGATACGCTGATGACGGATATGACGGACGCGGCCCTGCAGGCGGCGTTTCGCGCCTATTACGGCGAGCTTGGCGTGCAGGTGACCAACTGGGAGGGTTTGTTTCAGGAGATCAGCGCCTCGCCGGACTGCCTGTTTGTCCGCTGGAACGGGGAGGGCAGGGTGACCGGCTTCCTGCTGTTTGCGATGATGGACGCGGCCAGTGCCGGGCGCGGGTTCTATACGACGCGCCTGGGCTGCGTGGAGGAATTCTGGATCGCGGCGGAATGCCGCGGGCGGGGGCATGGCGCTGCGCTGCTCCGCCTGGCGGAGAAGCACTTTGTGCAGCTGGGCTGCGCCTATGCCATCCTGACCACGGACACGGCTCCGCACTTTTATGAGAAGCATGGCTACCGGCTGCAACGGGGGATCGCGGCGAAGAACAAGGCGGACGTGTACGTCAAACCGCTGACATAAGCAAAAAGGGAGCCTCCGCCGCATGGGCAGGGGCTCCTCTCGTCATCGTCAGGCAAAGAAATCCGCCGCAGCGGGGCACTCTGCCAGCACCTCGTCCTTCGTGAGGATCCGGTAGTGCTCGTACATGAATTCCGGCACGCAGACGCAGCTGCAGAGCATCGCGCCCTCGCTGCCGGGCACGGGCCGTGCGCCGAAGATGGTACCGGCCTTCATCAGCACGCAGGGCTGCGCGCCCTCGCCCATCCCCATGCGCTCCACCGTCAGGGCTTCCGGATGGCCCTCGGGATAGTGCCACAGCTCCACGTCAAAGCCTGCGTGCCAGAGCCAGTACTCGTCCGCGTCCAGAACGTGGAAGTCGCTCACCTCGCTGCTGTCCAGCAGGTAGTAGATGACCCCGTGGGCGGGGCGTTCGCCGGTGGGCACGAAGCCCTCCTTGAACAGCTCGCGGAATGCGCCGCCCTCCACATGGGGCGCAAGACCAAAGCGGCGGATCAGCTCGTCAGCGGTGTAATGCATGCAAATGACCTCCTCTGCAGGTGATGATGCCTCTATTGTAGCGCATCTGCCGCACTTGTGCAAGCGGGATTGATGTGCTATAATGGCATGAATTCATTTCAGGAGGGAAACCAACATGCTGCGCAAGATCGCATCCTTCACCATCAACCACGATACCCTCACCCCCGGCCTGTATGTCTCCCGCGTGGACGGGGACTGCATCACCTACGACCTGCGCTGCAAGTGGCCCAATCGCGGCGATTACCTGCCCCAGGCGGCCCTGCACACCATTGAGCACCTGGTGGCGACCTTCGTGCGCTCCTCTGACCTGTCCGATCAGGTGGTGTACTTCGGCCCCATGGGCTGCCGCACGGGTTTCTACCTGATCATGCGGGACGAGGCGAGCCATCAGCAGACCCTCGACCTGGTAAAGGCGGCTTTCGCCTTTGCGGCGGACTTTGCGGGCGAGATCCCCGGTGCGAAGCAGATCGAGTGCGGCAACTACCTGGAGCATGACCTGCCCGGCGCGAAGGCCGAGGCGGCGGCCTATGCCCGCATCCTGGCGGACTGCACCGTTGATACCCTGACCTACCCGGCGTAAGGAGGCGGCCATGAAAATCGCGATGATCGGCGACCTGCACGGCAACTACATCGCCACGCAGGCGCTGGAAAAGGCCCTTGGCGCAGTGAAGCCGGACGAGATCTGGTTCCTGGGCGATGCGGTGGGCAAGGGCCCCCACTCCCGGGAAACCTGCGATTGGGTGCGCACCCATTGCACCCGCTTTGTCGGCGGTAACTGGGATTATGGCATCGGCGGCAAGGAGTTCTCCGAGGACGGCTACTTCTGGGATCAGCTGGGCGAGGAGCGGCTGGCCTGGCTGAACGGTCTGCCCCGCGAGATGGAGGCGACCATCAGCGGCGTGCGCTTCCGCCTCTTCCACGGGCGGCCGGTCACGCCCCTCATGTCCGCCCAGACGGACAAGGAGGTGCTGGGCGCGGCCTTCCACGGGGAGGGCGGCGATTACTCCGGCATTATTTTTGCCGACAGCCACCGGCCCTTTGTGCGCACCCTGGCGGAGGGCTATGCGGTCAACACGGGCAGTGTGGGCAACAGCCTGGGGGTCAACCGGGCCCATGCGCTGATCGTGGAGGGCGAAATGGGCGATGCACCCGCGCCGCTGATGATGAGCATCCTGTCCGTGCCCTATGACAACGAGGCTGCGGCGGAGGCCGCGAGGCGCGATGCGGCGCTGCCCCACCGGGAGGCGTTCATCAACGAGGTGCTCACGGGCGTTTATTCAAGGTGAATTGATTGATGCGGCGGTCTGCTTCGGCGGGCCGCCGCTTTATCGTGGAGCGGTTTGCATGCGTCTGCCGCCGCAGGGGAGGGGCTTGCCCATCCCGACATGCCGGGTGAAGAAAAATTTCCATGCGCCTGGAAAAAACATCCCCCTC
>JBGVOA010000480.1:0-2988 GCA_045126095.1 Christensenellales bacterium
CGCAGATGCCTCCGCCGACGATGAAGGCGCGGAAGAGCCCTTGACCCATCTTCGATTTGGGGGACAGGCGATCCACCAGGGCTGTGTAGCGGTCAAGGGTTGCCTGGCGGCGGGGGGAGGGTTTGGCGTTCTTGTCAAACACGGTTGTCGGCCTCCTTTTTCGGACGGTGGAAGCTGTGGTCGCGGGGGACGGGGAAGCGGCTCTCCCGGTCGCCGGGACGCGGCTGTCGGATGGCGGAGAAGGTTGTCGCGCCATATCGCTGCATACGGTTTTCCTCCATTATATATGCTATGCTGTGAAGGCCATCGCGGCGAGGATTGCGCCCAGGCCCTTGCCCAGCATCATCGTGAAGCGCACGCCGGTGGACACGTCCCCCAGGCGGAAGCGCCGCATGAGCACCGGAGCCACCTCCAGGATCTCGCCCAGGGCGCTGGCAAGCATCCCCACGAACATCCCGCCCAGCAGCAGCCCTGCGCTGCCGCACCAGGCGGGCAGGGGGAGCGTCAGCCCCAGGGCGTTGTTCAGCGTGGTGAACATGAGGCCTGTGCAGATGGCCCAGGTGAGGCTGCAGGGGGATGCGCCCTGGAGACGATCCTGCACGCGGGCGGGGATGAGCAGCACCACCCATACGCAGCTGACCGCCACGGACATCGCTGCGCCCGTCATCAGGCCGATGAGAACGGCAAGCAGGTCATTCAATGTCCTTGCCCTCCGTTTTTTCCATGTCCTCCTGATAGGCGGTGAGCTTGACCTCCAGGGGCGTGGTGGCGCTCCGGGAGGGCAGGGCGTAAAACACGGCCACGCCCAGGGCCACCCCGATGGCGTAGGGCACGGTGATGAGGCGGATATCCCGGGGCGCGTCGCCGGTCAGGGCTTTGTAGACCGCCACCTGTGCGTGGGGCATGTCCACGTCCGAATGGAACCAGGCCAGCCCCAGCGCGCCGCCCAGGCACAGGATGAGAAAGGCTGCTGCTGTTCGCAGGGGGCGGGTCAGGTCGCACTTTTTCTCGATCACCCGGTGGACGTAGCAGATGTCCGCCCCCATGAGGGTGATCTCCTCGCCCGGGCAGGCGGTCTGCACGGCGCGCACCACGTCGATGGCCATCAGCTTCCATACGCCGGGCTTTTCGGGGCAGGGCAGGCACAGCGCGGCGAGGTGCTTGGGCCCCAGGAACTTCGCAGCGTCCTGCAGCGTGAGCGGCTGCCCCTTCGTCACCTTGGCGCGGTTGCCCAGCTGGATGCAGATCATCGTCGGTCACCTCCTCGCGGGAAAGTCAGGATCCCTCTGCCATGGGGAGGCCGAAGAGCGCCGCCAGCAGCCCCTGCAGCGACCAGTCCCAGTGGAGGGGGCCGTCCGCCGCGTCAGCCTCCTCGGAGGCGAAGAGCAGCGCTGCGTCCGGGTCAAGCAAACCCCACCAGTTGCGCCCCTTCGCATCGCCCAGGCGGATGACCAGCGCGGGGTAGTCGCCTGCCGGGATGGGCTGACCGTGCAGAGTGCGGTCGTCGAAGGCTTCCATGCCCAGGTGGACGCGGACGCTCCCTGTGAAGCCTGCCTCCAGGGCGGCCTGGCGGGCGGACTGGGTCAGCAGGGGCAGCAGGGCCTGCGCCTGGGTCAGCATGTCGCCGGAGGGAGCGCGGTTTTCCCGGTAGCAGGCCTGCACTGCGTCGCGGACGACCAGCTTCACGCGCTGCATTTCCTCCGTGTCGTCCTGGGCGACGACGTGGAAGCGCAGCCACTGCCCGCTTTGCAGGCGCTGGATTGCGCCGGGCTGGGGGACGGTCAGAAAAAGGGCGATGAGTCCGGAAAGAATGCGGTGCATGCGGCGCCTCCCTTGCTGGGTGGATTCTACAAGCAAGCATGTCCACCGGGGCGGGCGTTTATACGCTTGCGTAAATTATACGAATTCTCGTGCAGAAGGGCGTGTTCGCCTTTACGCAAACAGTTTTTTGTGGTAAGATGGTCTTGCTCCGGCAGGGAGCTGGAAATCGGCGGCGCTTTGGCGCTGCCGCAGGAGGGATATGAATGGCTTTGTTCAGAAGAAGGAATGGCGCGGGCTTTGCCAGCACGGCCAGCAGCAGCATGGGCAACCGCAGCGATAACGCCACCCGCTGGTCGGATATGTATTCTGTGGGCCGGAGCGGCGGCGTGGGTACGTCGGCGCCGGCGGCGAGGTGGCTGCCGGGTGCGTTTGCAGTGGTGCTGATCGTGGCGGTGCTGCTGGGTATCTTCGGCGGACGGGCGATGATCTACCGCAGTCAGGCGGAGAAGACCTATGCCAACCACATGCTGACGGAGTGCAATGAGGCGCTTCGGCTGGCGGGCGTGATGGATAACAGCAAGAACGCCAACATGGTGCTGAGCCGCATCCGTGCGAGCATCAGCGCCGTTGATGCGCTCAATGAGGCCAGCAATGCCACCGGCGGGGGCTATTTCGTGCCGGTGCAGCAGTTCACCGACCTTTACAACATCATCGACAGCTATTTTGAGGAGCTGCGTACGGAGGGCCCGACACAGTCCAACCGGACGAAGCTGACCGAGGGCCTGAATGCGCTGCAGCAGCTTCTGCTGGAACTGCAGTGACGTGAAAATGTAATAAGTGTAAACAATTCGCCGATGGTGAATATTTCCGCTCCCTGCTCCGTCTGTTAAGTGACGGCGCGGGGAGCTTTTTCGTTATGGAAGCTCCGGCCGCGCGGAGAGGAGATAGTTTATATGAAGGAAATGCTGAGGCGGATGTTGTCCCTGGCGCTGTGCCTGATGCTGGCCGCGCCCTGCGCACTGGCAGCGGGCAGTGTGATGCCGCAGGAGGGCCCCAACGCAACCTACCTGCGAGTGACGGACCTGGCGGCGGTGGGAACGGATGTGTACCTGCTGGCGTACAGCGGCGAGCGCATGTCCCTGTGGCGCTGGTGCGATGGAATGGAAATGGCGGAAATGGTCAAGGACGATTTCATGCGCGGAGACGATCTTGCGCGGGATACGCCCA
>JBGVOA010000481.1:0-6506 GCA_045126095.1 Christensenellales bacterium
CCAAGTTCGCGGCTGATCAGGGCAAGGTCTACAAGCAGATGTCCGAAGCTGAGAAGGTCATGCTCCGCTACGAATACGTCATGAGCCGCACGAAGAACGCCCAGGGCGATTACGCGCGGACATCGGACGGTGCGGCGAACAGCCTCCGGACCTTGAAGGCAACGCTGGAGAATCTCGCTGTCACGCTCGGCAAGGAAGTCCTCCCGCTGATCACTCCGCTGATCCAGAAGCTGACGGCGGGCATCAAGAAGATCAACGAGATGGACCCCAAGACCAAGAAGCTGGTCGTGACTCTTCTGGGAGTGGCAGCAGCCATTGGTCCGATCGTGTCCATCGGCGGCAAGGCGGTATCGCTCATCGGAACCATCGTCGGCGGTGTCGGGAAGCTGATCACCAGCATCGCCGCGCACACTGTGGCATCCGGAGCGGAAGCAGTGGCGACAGAAGGCGCAGCAGCCGCGCAGACTCACCTGAACGCTGCCATGCTCGCGAATCCGATCGTCGCACTGGTCGCAGGGATCACGGCACTCGTCGGAGTGCTTGCGGCCTATGCCTCGAACGCTGACTGGGCCGGAAAGCGCATGGAAGAGCTCAACGAGCAGGTTAAGGCTTCCAACTCGGCCTTTTCCGAGCAGAAGGAGTCCTTCAAGACCGAGCAGTCGGACATCGACAAGCTGACCAACAAGCTTGCGAAACTCCAGAAGAAGGAAGAGCTCTCGGCAGACGAGAAGCTGGAGATGGCAGCCGGAGTCAAGAGACTCAACGAGCTCATGCCGGAGCTGAACCTCCAGATAGACAAGGAATCCGGGAAACTCGCTGACGCGACAGGGAAAGTGATCGAAAACACCGATGCGCTGAAAGAGAACTTCGATGCCGCGTACAAGGTGTACGAGCTGGAGAAGAACGACGAGCTCCGGAGTGCGTCCCTTGACCACTACAACGAGTCGATGACTGCCCGGAACGAAGCAGAGACACGGCTCAACCAGCTTATGGAGGAACGGAACGCCCTGAGCCAGCAGGACGCGACCGCTGCCAATATTGCTAAGTTCAACGAGCTCACGAACGCGATCAACGAGGCGCAGGCGGCGTATGACAACGCGGATCAGGGAGCGGCAGACGCGAAGGCGACCTTCGAATCCCTCGCGGAAGCGACAGAGGAAGTGACGGAAGCCGTCGCGGCATCCACAGAAGCGGTCAACAGCAACATCCCGTCATGGAACGAGCTGTCGGCCTCCCAGAAGGCATCCGCGGAAGCAGTCGGGCAGGCGTACACCAACATGAAGAACGCCGTCATCGACTCGATACAGGCGCAGATGGACATGTTCGAGGAGTTCGAGCAAGCCGAAGCGATGGGCACCGAGGAGCTGCTGAATAACATGCAGTCGCAGGTGGACGGCGTGAGAGACTGGGAACAGAACCTCACGACATTAGCTGACCGAGGAATTAACCAGAACCTCCTCCAGTACCTTCTGGAAATGGGTCCGAAAGGTTCGCGCTACGTTCAGTCGTTCGTGAACATGTCCGACGCGGAATTTGAGCGGGCGAACGCTCTCTGGCAGGAATCCCTCGACATCAAGGGCCTGACGGACGAGATCGGACAGGACCTGACGAACGGCCTTGCAGATGTGGCAGGGCAGATGGACGAGACCGGCATGAACCTCGCGCAGGGTCTCGCAAGAGGCATCACAAGCGGGAAGGGCCTTGTCATCGCCGCGGCAAAAGATATGGCACGCGCCACGATTGACACGACGAGAAACGTGATGGGCGTATCGTCACCGTCGAAGGTCTTTAAGTGGATCGGCGAGATGACCGGCCTCGGCTTCGAGCAGGGCTTGAAAGATTCCTTCGGAGCTGCTGACAAGTGGCTCTCGACGGAGCTGTCCTCGTTCAGCCAGCCGGGGATCGACAACGCCGCGATCTATAACGCGATCCGGTCCGGAGCCGGTGACGCTTCGATCAACGTATATCTTGACGACCGCGAGCTGACAAGGGGCCTCAAAGGTTTAGGAGTATCATTCGCATGATTCTGACATACACCAATTCAAAAGGCGATGTGTTCAACCTGCTGTCGAACGGCCTTCGGGTAAAAGACGGGAACTTCCACTCGTACGCATGGGTGCCGCAGGTTATCTCCGGACTGCTCGGAGATTCCGTCAAGGGCTTCGGAAAGAACGCGCTGCACTATTCCACGACCTTGTGCTTCAAAGGCACGGACGCGGAGCGGAAAGCAGCTCTCAACGCCTTCCACGCGGCGACGGAGACGGACATCATCAACCAGACACCGGGAACGCTCACATGGGGGGATGATTACGTACTTTGCTACGTGATCTCCTCCAGCACCTATCCGACGGACGAGACGCCATCGTGGACGCTGAACGACATCGACATCTACGCGCCGTACCCGTTCTGGATGCGTGATGTGAAGCGGTCGTTCTTCCCGGATGCTCCGTCCGGAACCGACCTCGACTATCCATACGATTACGACTACGACTACTATCAGGGCGCGTCCGGATCTGACACGTGGGCGACCGGGCACTACGCTCCCAGCGAGTTCACGCTGATCATCTACGGACCGGCGGTCGATCCGGTCATTTCGGTCAATTCGCATCAGTACGGCGTGTACGACACGCTCTCCGCGGATGAGTACGTGACGATCGACTCCCGGAACCACACCGTGATAAAGACGGCAGGAGACGGCACGCTGACGAACCTGTTCGACTACCGCACGAAGACGGAGTCCGTGTTCGACAAGATGCCTCCCGGAACGCTCACGCTCACATGGCCGGGAACTTACGGATTTGACCTCATCCTGCATGAGGAGAGGAGTGAGCCGGAATGGACCTGATTCTGACAAACGCAAGCGGAAACGAGATCCGCGCGATCCAGGATGCCGAGATCGACATGGACCTCGGGACCACGAATGACTTTGTGCTGGAGGTCTCGCGTGTCGGTTATCCGGATGACATCACGAATATGTGCAGGATCTTCCGACCCGGTTCTGAATTTGGAGGGCTAATCCGCAGAAAGGGGACGAACACCCAAGAGAACACCGCCACGTTCGGCGGCTATACATGGCGCGGACTGCTTCAGCACAAGGTCATTCAGCCGGATGCAGGTCAGGACTACAAGACTGTGACCGGCGAGCTGAACGCGATCCTGTGGGGCATGGTCGAGCCTGAGTTCGACGGTCTTTTCGTGGCCTCGACGGAAGACACCGGTGTCACCGTGTCCAACTACAAGTTCGACCGCTACTGCACGCTGCACGACGGCCTTCAGAAGATGCTGAAAAGCGTCGGCTACAAACTGCATTTTGTGTATGTTCAGGGAGTCGCCGGAGCTGCCGGGTACGTGGAGGTCAGCGCGGTGCCGATCGTGGACTATTCCTCGCAGATCGAACTGTCCAACGACATGCAGTTCAACTTCGCGGCGCAGGCGATCAATGACGGCGTGAACCATCTGATTTGCTTGGGCGAAGGCGACCTGAAGGAGCGGGTCGTGGAGCACCTGTACGTTCAGGCTGACGGGAGCATCGGGACAACACCGTACTACACCGGGGTCGACGAGATCGCTGATGTGTACGACTTCCCCGGCGCGGACTCAGCGACGCTCATCGAGTATGCCGAGGAGCAGCTTCCGGATCTCCAGAACCGCGTCACGTTCTCCATGAAGCTGGAGCGGCTCGATTTAGATGTAGAGATCGGAGACATCGTAGGCGGCAGGGACTACATCACGGGAATCGTCATGACGAAACCGATCGTCGGGAAGATCTGGACGGTCAAACGGAACGGAACCGAGAAGATAGAGTACAAGATTGAAGGAGAAGACTGATGGATATTGTAACTGGACATGTTGGAAGCGCACATGTGACGAGCTGGCAGGACCGCGACCTGAATCAGGGCATTTTCGGTCCGGGCACGTACATCCTGAATGTCGGGTCGAAGCTGGCAGCGACCATCATCAGCAACAACGAGATCCGGATCGCGGACGGCACGCTTGTGATGCAGGGCTGTCAGGGCGTCATCCAAAAGGGCACGTATGACACGATAAGCATCGACAACGGCACGCAGGGCATGAAGAGGAACGACCTGATCTGCGCCCAGTACACTAAGAGCGCAGGCGTGGAAAGCATGAGCCTCGTGGTCATCAAAGGCACGGCGGCGTCCACTCCTGTCGACCCGTCCTACACGACCGGCGACATCCAGAACGGCGACTCGCCGGTGCAGGTGCCGATCTATCGGGTGAGCATAAACGGGTTGACTGTTGAGAGCGTGACCGCGCTCGTTGACAAGGCAGGCACCATCGCAGGCGGCGGCTCAGCATTTTATCAAAACGGGACCATCAGCCTCGCGAGTTATTCGGGATTTGGCGGCTCGAATCTTCTCACTGTAACGCTCCCTGCCGGTACGTATATCGTATCAGTTCACGTTCATGTCGAGGATGACGTGCCGTCACTAAAATGCTGGGTTCTCGAAGGCGGCTTCGCGTATGGCTCAACATTCAAGGCGACCGGACAGTATGAATCGAACGCATCAGCAGTTGCAGTCGTCTCAAACAGCATACCGCTCATTGTACAGATGGTGGCATCGCAGAGCAGCGGCGCGGCCGTGAGCTGTTTTTACCAGATCGTTTATAAAAGGATTGGATAATGGCGAACGAATACCTCACCGTCCATCAGGCGCAGTACCTCCTGAGCAAGTGGAAGACCGAAGCGGACTCGACTTATGCACCGAAGGCAAGCCCGACCTTTACCGGCGCGATCGCCGCGACCGGCACGCTGAGCCTCGGAGACGCTTCGACGGTCACCTCGTGGCTGACAGCACTTGGTCTTGCCAACTCCGCATCGAGCAAGGACGGCAGCGCGACCACGTGCTCAAATAACACGGACACGACGCTCTGCAACACCGGCAGCCTCGCGGCGGGGACCTACATCCTCAAGGCGACCGCGCAGTTCGCAACAAATGCAACCGGCTACCGAATGCTCTTTTTCGCGACATCCACGAGCGGCTCTCAGATCAACCGCTATGCGCGAGTTATCGGAGCAGCAGCAAACGGCACCTACACGGAAAAGGAGCTGGTCTACATCGCGACGATCTCGGCAGCAACGACCTTCTACCTGAGGGCGCGGCAGACATCAGGCGGGAACCTGAGCGTGACCGGCGGCATCCAGATTCTAAAGATTCACTAAGGAGGCGCACAAATGAGCGCACAGGTTATATGGGCAGTGGTCCTCGCGATCGGCATCCCGTCGTCCATCGTCGGGATCTTCTTCCGCAGGATCGAGAAGCGCATCGAAGCAGGAGACAAGGCAAAGGCCGAGAAGGAAGCGGCGCAGCGGAAAAATCAGGAAATCATGATCAAGATGGCGATGGCGTCCCTCTCGCTCGGAGAGGCGACCGCGGAAGCCGTCCAGCGCATCCCGGACGCGCACTGCAATGGCGACATGGACGCCGCCCTGAGATTCGCGAAGGAGACAAAAGAGGCCTACCGCGACTTTGAGCGGGAGCAGGTCGCAAAGGTTTTGATTTAAGGAGGGCATGAGATGAAACTACCAGACAAACTCTACGACATCCTGAAGTGGCTGGTGCTCGTCGTCGTTCCGGCGCTGACGACGTTCTACGTGGTGCTGGATAAGACCTTCGGATGGGGACTCGCGGAGATCGTGGCAACGATCAGCGCGGCAGCCTGCGCCTGCGTGGGCGCGATCATCGGGATCTCGACGGCGCAGTACAACAAGGAGAACAAGTGAAATGCCGAACGCGCGAAACTTCATCGCCTATATGGGGCGCTACTACGCGAAGCAGGGCTACAAAGAGACCGGCACGAATCACCAGCAGTTCAGCGACCTCGTGAACGCATACGGCCTGAAGGGCTATCAGGACCAGCCGTGGTGCGGGACTTACCAGATGGCGCTGGAGCTGATGGCCTTCGGGAAGGCTGCCGCGCTGAAGCACTGGAACATGACCGCGAGCAACTACTGCGGGTATTCCTGCTTCGACACGGAGAAGAAGTTCTCCGCGGCAAAGAAGACCGGCACGACTCCGAAGGTCGGCGCCCTGGTCATCTTCAAGCAGTCGCACATGGGCAGGGTCATCTCCACGAACTCCGGAGCGAAGACCTTCGAGTGCGCGGAGGGAAACAGCGGCGACGCCTGCGTCGTGAAGACCTACTCCTACACCGACGCGAGCATCAAGAGCTTCTGCTACATCGACTACGGCGACGACAACCTCACCAAAGAGAAGATCCTCTGCGCTATCAATGCGACCTATGAAATGGCGCATAATCTGAAATGGGCATATTCCGACTCACACGCGATACCACCGTGCATTCCGGACAAGAGGATCTCCTGTGACCGGCTGGAGGCGCTGGCGTGCTTCATGCTCGGATATACTAATCAGCAAGCCGGGGGATTCGTCTGCTCGAACATGGAGAAGATGCTCACCTCGTGGGGATGGACGAAAATAACAAAACAGTCCGAACTACAGGGTGGTGATTTCATCCTGTTTTAC
>JBGVOA010000482.1:0-5155 GCA_045126095.1 Christensenellales bacterium
GGTAATGACGGAGAGGTCCCACCTGTTCCCATTCCGAACACAGTAGTTAAGCTCTCCAGTGCCGAAAGTACTTGGCTGGACACGGCCCGGGAGGATAGGTCGCTGCCGGTTCCCCTTTAAAGCATCTCATTCGTGAGGTGCTTTTTCTTTGCGTTTTGGCAGAGACTTATGATATACTGTTCATGACCATTTCAATCGGAGGTGTTACCATGTCAATGCAGAATGACTGGCGGCTGCATGGTCAGGAGAGTTTCCTGATGGGCGTAACCATGGTGCATCAGCCATGGAAGCCGTCTGATCCCCAAAACGACCACGATCATTGCGAGTTCTGTTGGGCGAGATTCAGCCGGTACGCAGCCGATCTGCATGTCGGATACAGCACTGAGGATCGCTGCCGCTGGGTATGCGAGCAGTGTTTCCACGATTTTCAGCGGAAATTCGCATGGAGGGTGAAGGAAGATGCATGAATACCGCGTGACAAAATACGATCCTCAATACCGCGAAAACGGTGCCTACACCCGTCGGGAATGGACGAGTATTGCCGACGTTGGTCAAAGATATGATGGCCACATCTTCAACATGGCGGACTATGAGCGCGCCGAGCAGCAGTATATTGACTTCCTCGTCGCACTTGCAACCAGGGAAGCGTCCTTTCCGCTGACCATCCAGTCCCTCGAGGACCGCCGCGCCGAATCGCCCTGGGCGGAGAATCAGCAGATCACGGCGGACGCTCTCCCCGGCATCGTCCGCGATGTGCTCCGCGAGGAATGCTGGTGTCGCCTGGAGGCACACGATTTCTTCATCCACTTCGGCTATGATTATTACATGTACGTCGGCTGCACCCACACCACGGAGGCCATCACAGCCCTGGCCGCGTCCCATGCCCTGTACGCCGAGCCCATGCAGTCCCCCTATCATCCAGAAGCGGCGGACGAAATTCCCGCCGATCTCCGCCCCATGACCGCTATTTACCTTACCCGCGGCGACGAGATTCTCCTGCTGTACCGCACCGGATCCCGCGTGGTCGGCAACAGCTACACCGGCAGCGCCGGCGGACACATGGAGCCCGAGGAGTACAACTCCGCCCGCGCCTGCGTCCTGCGTGAGCTGCGGGAGGAAACCGGCCTCACGGCGAACGCGCTGGAGGGCCTTGCCATGCGCTACGTCACCATGCGCCTGAAGGACGGCGAGATCCGCCAGAATTACTACTTTTTTGCGGGCTTGCGTGATGGCTTCGAGCCGCAGGAAAGCACCGAGGGTCAGCTGCGGTGGTTCCGCCTGGAGCAACTCGCCGCGCTCCCCATGCCGCACACCGCCAGGCAGGTACTTCTGCACTATGTCCGTGAAGGCCGCCAAACCGACCTGCTCTATGGAGAAATTTCCCAGGCGGACAGCGCAGTATTCACCCCGCTGACCGAATTCTGATCAGCCAAACGGGTCAAGCTGACAATGTGCAGCTTTCAGACGCAGAAACTGACATTTCAGCCCGCGCCCCTTGCGAAACGGGCTTCTTCGTGCTATGCTGATACTGCGGACATGTCCGCCAACGAATAAAGGAGGCTACTATGTTTTATCTGGACTGGACGTATCTCCTCATCTTTCCCGGCCTGCTGCTGGGTCTCTGGGCGCAGCACAAGGTCAAGAGCACCTATCAGGAGTACAGCCGAGTGCGCACCCGCCTCGGCAAGCCTGCCAGCGCTGTGGTGGCGGACCTTCTGCGCCGCAACGGCAACTATGAAGTGTCCGTCGGCCGCGTGGCGGGCGAGCTGACCGACCACTACAACCCAGGCAACGAGACACTCAACCTCTCCGATGGCGTGTACGGCAGCGATTCCGTGGCGGCCCTGGGCATTGCCGCCCATGAGGCGGGCCACGCCATGCAGAAGCAGGAGGGCTACGCGCCGCTCATGCTCCGCACAGCCATCGTTCCTGCGGTCAATATCTGCTCCTCGCTATCCACGCCGCTGTTCTTCCTGGGCCTGGTGATGGCCTGGCAGCCGCTGACCACTATCGGCATCATCCTCTTCGCCGCGTCCACCGTCTTCGCGCTGGTAACCCTCCCTGTGGAGTTCAACGCCAGCAGCCGCGCGGTGAAGATGCTGTCGGAGGGCGGCTACATTGCCCACGACGAGGAGCAGGGCGTACGCTCCGTGCTGAACGCCGCCGCGCTGACCTACGTGGCCGCCGCCATCACGAGCCTGCTGTCCCTGCTGCGCCTGGTGCTCATCGCCCGCCGCCGCAACGACTGAGTTGCGCCAGGCTTCCCGCATCATACTCCGGCCCCGTGCCGGAGTTTTTTTGTCCGGATGCATCCGATTCACCGTCCTGCTCCGTCTATTCAAGTGAAAGGAGGTCGGGCAAGGCCCGACTAGCGCGTCTATTACTTGTAATAGATGCGCGTAGCCCACGCGGCCGTCAGGCTGCGCGGGCCGAAAAGGAGGTCGGGTAAGGCCCGACTAGCGCATCTATTACTTGTAATAGATGCGTGTAGCCCACGCGGCCGTCAGGCTGCGCGGGCCGAAAAGGAGGTCGGGTAAGGCCCGACTAGCGCGTCTATTATTTGTAAAAGATGCGCGTAGCCCACGCGGCCGTCAGGCTGCGTGGGCCGAAAAGGAGGTTGATGACCATGCGCTTTGCACAGGGCCCGTGCAGAGACGAGGAAGAAAAGCTCGAATCGCTGATGGCAACGTATGGCACGCAGGTCAAGCGCCTGTGCTGCCTGTATTTGCGGGATGCGTCCCTGGCCGAGGATGCGGCGCAGGAGACCTTCATCAAGGCCTGGCGGAGCCTCGCGTCTTTCCGGGGCGAAAGTTCCGAGCGAACCTGGCTGATGCGCATCGCGGTCAACACCTGCCGCGACGCGCTCCGTACAAGCTGGTTCCGCCGCCTGGACCGCCGCGTTACCCCGGAGGAGCTGCCCCTCGCATCCCCCGGGCCGCAGGAGCCCGCCCTCGCCCAGGCCATCACCCGTCTGCCTGCCCGCGACCGCGAGGTTATCCTCCTGCGCTATTACGAGCAGCTTTCGCCGGACGAGATCGCGCACATGCTCCGTCAGCCGCTGAATACCGTTAAGTCCCGCCTGGCGCGGGCGAAAAAGAAGCTCAAGCAACTGCTGGAAGGGTGGAATGACGATGACTGACCCCAGGAACCTCCTCGATCGCCAGCTTTCCGGCGTGACCTGGACGCAGGGCGACCGCCGCGCGGTGCTCTGCGCCATCGGAAAGGAAAAACCCGTGATGAAAAAGAAGTTCGCAACCCTCCTGACCGCCGTGCTGATCCTGGCTCTGCTGGCCGGCGCCGCCGTGGCTGCCAGCCGCCTCTGGGGCGTGGAGGACTTCGCTGACCGCAGCGGCATTCCGCTGCCTGCGGCTCCCGTGCAGCAGCAGATCCCCCAGCAGGGCGGCGCGGGCATGGAAGTGACCGTCGCTGCCACCTCCGCCGTCTGGGACGGCGAAACCGTCTGCATCACCCTCCACTGCCAGCCCCGGGCGGAAAAACTGCTGCTGATGGATGCCTGCCTCGACCTGGACATGCCCCTGCGCAACCTCGACCGCCAGCTGACGGGGGATGGCACCATCGATGAATGGGCCGCCGCCAATGGCTTCACCGACGTTCTCGGCCTGGCCATCGAGCCCATGCTGAACGGCGCGTATCTGCCCTGCCGCGTCTCCTGGCACCTGGAGGAGAACGGCAGCTGCACCCTCTTCTACGAATTCGATGGCGCAGCGGACGGCCCCCTCGACCTCCGCTTCCAGTGCGTCACCTGGGGCTGGGACGAGGAGCGTGCCTGCTTCTGCAATGATGAACGCAATGAGGCTTTCGATCTCTTCTGCACCCTGATCCCGCCGGTGACGGAATGAATCACGCCCCGCAGACCGTTTCGCATGGTCTGCGGGGCGCCTGATGCTGCAAGATAAAACGCGGACAGACCCACCCGGTCCACCCGCGTTTTCGTATATCACAGCGTATCCATCGGCGTATAGCTCTTCGAGGGCGTCAGGTCGAACATCACGCGCCTGACCTGGGGGCAGCGCTGGAGGATCTCCAGCGTCACGCGCTCCAGCAGATCGTTGGGCAGGCGGGCTGCCATGCCGCCGCTTCCGTCCACCGCCTGCACGGCCCGGAGGGTCACCACATAGCCGCCGTCGTGATCGGGGGCGTCCGCCAGGGCCGCAAAATACTGCCACAGGCGCTTCGCCTGGTTGTTCTCCGTGATCTCATACCGGAAGATGGCGTCGGCTTCGCGGACGATGGCCAGCTTCTCCGGCGTCACATCGCCCATGATGCGGCTTGCCAGGCCGCTGCCGGGGAAGGGCTGGCGCAGCAGCATCGCCGGGCTCATGCCCAGCTCCTCGCCGATCACGCGCACCTCGTCCTTGAACAGCTCCCGCACGGGCTCGATCACCGCCACTTCCTCCGCCTGAAGCGGATAGGCGCTGCCCTTCAAAACATCGGAGTAGTTCGTCCCCTGGATCAGCAGGCGGATGTTGTCATGCCGCGCCATCTCCTGCTTGAGCACCTTGCGCAGCAGGTGGAAGATAATCTGCTCCTTCTCCGCCGGGTCGCTCACGCCCGCCAATGCGGTCAGGAACTCTTCCGATGCGTCCACGCGCCGCAGATTAAGGCCGGCCTGTGCGCTGTAAAACTCCATCACCTGGTTGGCTTCGTTCTTGCGCAGCAAGCCCGTATCCACAAAGATGCAGTGCAGCCGTGCACCCAGGGCCATGTGACCCAGCAGGGCGCACACGCCGCTGTCCACGCCGCCGGACAGGGCGCAAAGCGCATCGCCGCTGCCCGCCGCCATGGTGATGGCCGCCTTGGCCCGCTCAATAAACGCCTGATTGCTCCACCACATCGTGCAGCCGCACACGTCCCGGCAGAAGCTCAGCAGCAGCTGTGTGCCGCCCATGTCGTTGCGCTCCAGCTGCAGGGCCAGTCCCCACACGTCACGCTGGGGCAGCTGGAAGCCCAGCACGCCATCCTGCGTGGCCGCGGCGGGCTCGGCGTTTTCGGGCAGCTCGGTCATGTAGCGGTAGGCATGCTGGTAGCGTTCGCCATCCTCAGTGTTGCCCAGCAGCGCATGGCTGTGGTTGAACTGCACCTGTTCCACGCCGCCGGGCTGGGGCAGATCGCTCAGCGTGCCGCCGGCCACCTC
>JBGVOA010000483.1:0-2759 GCA_045126095.1 Christensenellales bacterium
CCCATGGCAGCCAGAGCGTGATGTACTTCCAGTGGCGCAAGGGCCGCGGCGCGGCGGAGCAGTTCCATGGCGCGGTGGTGGATCACGATGGCCGGGGCGATACCCGCGTGTTCAAGGACGTGACCAGCGTCGGCCAGGCCCTGGAGAGCCTCGCTCCCCTCTACGACAAGCAGAAGCAGCCCGCCCAGGCCTGCATTATCTACGACTGGAGCAACTGGTGGGCCATCGACTACGCCCAGACCGGCCAGAAGGGCAACATGAAGTACTTCGACACGGTGAACATGCACTACCGCAGCCTCTGGCAGATGGGCGTGAACGTTGATTTCCGCGATGAGCGCGACTGCACCGACCTCAGCCAGTACAAGCTGGTCATCTGCCCGATGCTCTTCATGCTGAAGGAAGGCTTCGCCCAGAAGCTGCGCGCCTATGTGGAAAACGGCGGCACGCTGCTGATGACCTGGTTCTCCGGCGTGGTGGACGAGAGCGGCAATGCCTGGCTGGGCGGCGCGCCCCACGGCCTCATCGATGTGCTGGGCGTGCGGGCCACCGAGCTGGACGCGCTCTTCCCGGAGGACAAGCAGGGCCTCGTCATGAACGACGGCCGCCGCTTCGCCATCACGGAGCTGTGTGAGATCCCCGAGATGCACGGCGCGGACACCCTGGGCGTGTACGCGGAGGACTTCTACGGCGGCATGCCCTGCCTGACGAAGAACGCTTTCGGCCAGGGTACGGCGTACTACCTCGCCGCCAAGGCGGAGCAGGCTGCGCTGGACGCGATTTACGCCGATATCGCCGCCGAACTGGCCCTGCCCCGCGCCCTGACGGACGCGCTGCCCACGGGTGTGATCGCCACCGAGCGCGGCGGCGCCATCTTCCTGCAGAACTACTCCGGCAAGGTGCAGCAGGTCACCCTTGCGGATGCTTATACCGATCTGCTGACGGGGGAGACCGTCTCAGGCACCTTCGATTTCGCTGTCAACGGCGTGAAGACGCTCGTCAGAGTGTAATATCATTTGGCGCAGGCTGCGTTTGCGGACGCTCCTGCGCCGTTTTGCTGCATTTGCGAACGAGAATACAAGAAGGTTCATAACATATTGCGGGAAAGACTTGCCAAAAGCAGCAAAATAGGATATAATATAAATAACGATTGTAATTATTCCGGAGGTGCTGAAAATGGCTTCCCATACTTATGATGCTCTGCGGCTGGAGAATCAGCTCTGTTTTCCGCTTTATGCCTGCTCCCGTGAAGTGATCAAGCTCTACCGCCCCTATCTGGACGAGCTTGGCCTGACCTACACGCAGTACATCACCCTGATGGTCATCTGGGCCGAGGGCACGGTGAGCGTGCGCGACCTTGGCAAGCGTCTGTACCTGGATTCCGGCACGCTGACCCCGGTGCTCAAGCACCTGGAGGCGGACGGCTACATCACCCGTCGTCGCTGCCCCACGGACGAGCGCGTGCTGCTGGTGACCATCACCGAAAGCGGCCTGGCCCTGCGCGACCGCGCGGCGGACATTCCCGGCAAGCTGGGCCAGTGCGTCAAGCTGGACGCTGACGAGGCCGCCACGCTCTACCGGCTGCTGTATAAGCTGCTGGAGACGGAAAAGTAAATCGCATAGGAACGGAGCCTCCCTCGCGTGGGTGCGGGGGAGGCTCCGTTGATGTTTGGAGGACTTACTCGGCGGGGTAGAGGGACTCGTAGTAGGCCACCATGGTCTCGTAGTTGGCGGTGTCGCAGACGATGAAGTTCTCCTTGCAATACTGCTCGGCGTAGGAGCCGGCAGAGCAGTAGACGGTCACGTTCTTGGAGGAAGCGAATACATCCGTATCCAGGAACTGGACGGTATCGGGCACCACCGCAGCTTCAAGTCCGCTCACGCAGAAGGCACGGCTGTCAAGGGAAACATTGCTGCCCTCGCGGATGTACAGGAACTTCAGCGAGGTAGTTCCGCTGAAGGCGTTGACCCCCAATGTACAGTCGGACTGCACCACCAGACCGGTAAGGCCGCAGAAGTAAAATGCGCTCTGCTCGATCGTCTCGACAGTCGGGGGAAGAATCACGACGCAGTTCATCTTGCGCGTCTCGTTGAATGCGTACAGGCCGACGCTCACCAACCCGTCAGGCAGCCGCAGGGAGGTGATTTTTGATTTGGCAAACGCTTGGGAACCGATCTGAGTCACCGGAACGCCGTCAATCTCGTCGGGGATGTAGACGTCCATTCCCTCACCGATCCAGCTGTTGATGCGTACTTCGGTGCCATTGGATACATAGCGGAAATCTGCTGCCGGATTCTCCGGTGCCTTGGCCATCGCGCGGGCACGGATTTCCTCCGCCACCTGTATCCGCAGTGTATCCAGCTCCGCGTCGGTATAGGTCGTTAAATCCACCGGCTCGGCCGCACAAGCCACGCCGAACAGCAGCAGGGTCGCCAAAAGAATACCAAACAGCTTTTTCATGGGGACACCTCTCTCATGTTTCATGTGCTTCCAGTATACGCCTCCTCCGCCGCCCATGTCAAGCGCGGGTATTTCCTATGTTTTTTCGACGCAGAGCCGTTGCCACCGCCCCGCGCATCTGCTATGATAGGGGAGTACATTGCTGCATACAGGAGGAAAACCCGTTATGAATCTTACGCAGAAAATCCTCTCCGCACATCTGCTCTCCGGCGAGCTCATCCCCGGCACGGAGATCTCCATCCGCATCGACCAGACCCTTACCCAGGACTCCACCGGCACCATGGCGTATCTGCAGTTTGAG
>JBGVOA010000484.1:0-3768 GCA_045126095.1 Christensenellales bacterium
TAAATTGCTCCTTTTCCAGATACTCCAGAGCTGTCTTCCAGCCCTTGTAGTCGATCTTCTCGCCGACATCCTGGCAGCGGCGCAAGACAGATGTCGCCTGTCTGTATTGGCGAAGCTCATACTCATACTTTCGTTCAAAGCCACCGCGCTTTGCTTCCGGCAGCTTCTCCCACGCCCGGTAATGCTTCTGATATTTCTTCCATTTCTCGTAGGATTCGCTCCGGACACTCAGCTCAAGAGAAGGATCGCGGTTCTCCTTCCGCTTACTTTTCAGACCGTAGAATTTCGTGTTGACGGTCTGAATTGCTGCCAGACAGGACGCAGCATCCGTGATGTTGTACTCATGCATAATGGACAGAAGTCCCGTGCTGTCGCGCAGACGATGATCCTTACGATTAGGCTGTACACTGGAAGAGAGGATGTTGGACGCAAGCTTGAACCGCAGGCTCTCTCTGGACACATCCTCGCCTTGGGTGGTCAGCAGTTCATCCTTCTTTTTCTCATACTGTGCCCATGCGTTGAGGCGGGCCAGTCGTGCTTCCAGCTGATTGAGTAGCTTGTTCTGCTGGCGAATCTCCCGATTCTTTTCACCAACTTCCGTGGGGATGCCGCGCTTCTCCATGGCACGGGCGTCCGGCCCTTCGTGTACCATAGGGATGCGCTGAACACCCTGATCGGCATAGCTCCGAGGATCAACAAAGCCCTGCGTGAATCCAGCTTCACGCAGGGCTTCATTGATGGCATCGGCAGCGGCGGCGCGCCAACGTTCCGCATTGCCACGGTCATCCCAGTCAGTTGTACAAACCTTTCGTGTTTTCCAGCGGCCTTTCTGCTTGGCAGGGATGCGATTACCGTCAGCATCCAGGATGTACTCCAATCGGCTTTTATCACCCCACTTTCCACCCAGGGTCAGTGGGCGCATGGTCAGCATGATATGAGCGTGTGGGTTGCCATCACCCTTGTCATGAAAGGCAATGTCCGCACACATGCCCTTGTCTACAAAAAGCTTCTGCGCAAGTTTCCGAACAAGAGCGATGTTCTGCTCATGGCTCAGCTCAGCGGGCAACGCCGGTTCAATCGACCGGGCGAGCTGGGCATTGGCTTTGGTTTCATTCCACTCAACGCTGTTCCAAAGAAGGCTGCGGTCAGCATACTCCTGTGGAGCGTTGGGCGGCAACATTACCTCTGTGTAGATAACGTGCTGCTTGCGGGTGTAGTCGTGGGTGACGCCATCCCAGGTGTTCTCCATTCGTGTACCGCTGATATAGGCGGATGCGGCGACGGCAGATTTCCCTTTGTTCCGGGAAACGATTTTGGTTGTCCAATGAAAGAAATCCATTCTTTCCTCCTTCTGGCAGCTCCCATAGGAGCATCGTTCTTGGGGTATGGGGCTTGCCCCATCGCGGCGAAGTCCGCAACAGAGCATCGCAGATCGCACGACATACGTTGACCAACGGGCCGACGTATGTATCAGTGCGCACTTCGTGCACTTCGTGGTTATTCTTGTTGGGGACGCCCCGAGGTTACCCTCGGAATGCCCCCTTGCATGCTCACCGGCCAGCAGCCAGCTCCTGCATGAAGGCAGAGAACTGGGCGCTGTCCATCTGGATGGTCTCAGGGAAGCAGGCCTCCAGGATGGCTCCGTGTTCGCAGAGCCGGTGAGTACGAGCCTTCCGCTGCTTCTCCTTTTCTCGGTTGTCGGTCAGAATTTTGCGATGCTTTTCCTGAACCGTCTTCAGCTCATCCTCGTCCTTGGGCATATTCGCCAGCAGTTCGTCAATATTGATCTTCATATATATCCTCCTGTTGTGCACCAGAGTGATGCAGGCATGCACCACTCTGATGCAGATGTCGTTATGTTCATTGATGAGATTGCATCATTTTGATGCAAATAACGTGAAAAGTGCGGCAGATTGGTGCGCCGACTCAACCGCCGATGAAGTCAAAGTCCATACAGCTGTCGCCGAAATCAGGCATTGCGTCAACACTTTCTTGCTGGGTGGGTATTGCAGCGATCTGAGATGGCGCAGTGTTCGCCGGGAGCATGGCAACAGGAGCATTCGCTCCAGCAGAGTATCCGGCGAGATACGCCGGAAGCATCTGCTGAAGCCTGCTTGCAACCGACTCTGTTATCTACTGAACAAGCTCGTCTTTCTCAGTACCAGACAGATGCACCCCCTCCGTGCCACAAGCATTGACAGCTTCTGCAACCAATTGACTGAACGACTGATGCCGTTCGCTTCGTCGGGCATTGAGCTTTTCCCATGCCTGCTTTTCTGCTGGGTGCGACAGGTGAAAGCGCACGGTAATGGCCTTCACACACATCATCAATCACCGGCCTTCCGTGCCAGACGCTCGTTGCGCCAGATCACGCCCTGCGCCATGTACTCATAGCCCTTGGCAGATGCGTGCAGGTCATCCACAAAAACAACCGCGCCGGGATCGTACTTGCCGAAGTGCTTCACCAGACAGCCGCCACCGCCCATCACAAAGAGCTTCATCAGGCGAGCGTCATAGCCATGAACACGCAGCGCATCAAACAGGCCGGTCACATAGCCGCGCACAATGTCGGTCAGGTTGTCGAGAAGTTCGCGTGCCAGGTTTGCAGTGCCGGTTCGCAGGAATTGCTCAATAACGCTCTCCGGCATGTCAATGCCATACTTGTCCATCATCTGCTTGCGGGCAGTCAGCACGCACTGATTCACGCCCAACACCTCCGTCCAGCAATGCTGGTCATTGGGCTTGCCGTTTACCAGACGCATGATGTTCATGGTGCCGTTGCCGATGTCGGCCATCATCACCGTGCCGGTGAACTGCCGGAACTCGTTGAATCTTTTGTCGCTGTCCATCAGCGGCACCAGCGCTGCATAGCCCTGGGGGAACACGATGCAGTCGGTCAGATGGATGTTGTACAGCACATCGTTGAAGGTAAACCGGACGTCCGGGTTGCGCATCATGTAGCGGCGGTAATCCTCCCGCTGCCGACCTGTCCAGGTCGTGGGCAGACCCAGTGCCAGATGCACATTGGCCTCGGTGATCTGCTCCGTACTCAGCTCGGCAGCGATGGATGCCAGCGTCAGGATGTAGAAGTCCTCGTCAGCAGTCTTATCAGGGTTGTAGGCCTTGTGCCCTTCGCCGATCCTGTACCAAGTGCCGTTGTACTCAAGAATGTCGCCATCAAAAAAGGGCTTGGTGTCCATCGCCACCAGGCCCGTGGGGTAGATGGTGCGGGCGGTCTTCATGTTGCCGTAGCCTGCGTCCACACCGATGATATAGAAATTGTTATGCTTTCTCATGATAATACCTCTTTCAGTTTTCAGTGATATTGGTAGTTGAATTGCTGCGGGATTCCTTGCCGCTGTCCATCTTATCAGCCTCATGCTGGATCAGGTTCAGCAGCCGTTCTTCATAAGTACAGGCGCTTTCGGGGTTTACGAAGGCGCTGATCGTGTAAACGGTATGCCCGTATCGGCGGGTCACTTCCATCATAGGGGTAGTCTTCGTCATTGTTCCTCCTGGAATAAGCAAATCGAGGGAGGGGCTTTAGCCCCGAGTAGCGAGAGCAAATGCTTGCATTTGCCGAGCGTAGCCAGCACGCGGCCTTGTGCCGTGGGATGGCCGAAAAAGAAGAAGCAGCACCGAGTTGCCTCATGTGCTGCCTGTTGGGTGTTGGGCCGTTATTCATTTTCATTCTCCATTCCTTCCGTCGGGATAGGAAATTGTCCGATGTAGTTCAGGTGTACTTCAATCTGCCGTGTGCTTTGTCCT
>JBGVOA010000485.1:0-8374 GCA_045126095.1 Christensenellales bacterium
CGTCCCGACCTGTTCGACGGCCTGCTGGCCCTCTCCGGCATCTACTCCAGCGAGTACGGCTTCCCCGGCTACATGGATGATCTGGTCTACGCCAACTCTCCCGTGCACTACCTTGCCGGCATGAGTCCCGATCACCCCTACATCCACCAGTACAACCAGCACAAGGGCGTGATCGTGGTCGGCCAGGGCGCGTGGGAAATGCCCGAGACCACCTTCCAGTTGCGCGACATCTTCTTCCAGAAGGGCATCAACTGCTACGTCGACGTCTGGGGCCATGACGTGAATCATGACTGGCCGTGGTGGTACAAACAGGCGGCGTATCATATCCCACACGTTCTGTAATCAGCGAAAGAAAAGGAAGATACAAGCATGAAGAATTTCGTTTTCATCTCCCCCAACTTTCCCACCAACTACTGGCAGTTCTGCAAGCACCTGAAGGACAACGGCCTGCGCGTGCTGGGCGTGGGCGACTGCCCCTATGATCAGCTGCTGCCTGAGCTGCGCGCGAGCCTGACGGAGTACTACAAGGTCGGCTCTATGGAGAACTACGACGAGGTCTACCGCGCCGTGGCCTTCTTCATCAGCAAGTACGGCCGCATCGACTGGCTGGAGAGCAACAACGAGTACTGGCTGGAGCGCGACGCGATGCTGCGCACCGATTTCCACATCACCTCCGGCTTCCAGGTGGAGGACATGGAGCGCATCAAGTACAAGTCCAAGATGAAGCCCTACTACGAGGCCGTGGGTATCAAGACCGCCCGCTACCACATCGTGGATGACTTCGAGAACTGCCGCAAGTTCATCGACGGCGTGGGCTACCCGGTCATCGTCAAGCCCGACAACGGCGTGGGCGCCTCCAGCACCTACAAGCTCAAGAATGACGACGAGCTGCGTTCTTTCGTGAACACCATGGACCGCGGCGTTTCTTACATCATGGAGGAGTTCATCACCGCCGAAGTCAACAGCTACGACGCCATCATCGACTCCAAGGGCGAGCCGATCTTCGAGACCGGCAACGTGACCCCCAACTCCATCATGGACGTGGTCAACAACGGCGACAACTCCATCTACTACATGGTCAAGGAGCTGCCGGAGGATACCCGCAGGGCCGGTCGTGCGACGGTCAAGTCCTTCGGGGTCAAGAACCGTTTCGTGCACTTCGAGTTCTTCCGCCTCACCGCCGATCACCCCCACATGGGCAAGAAGGGTGACGTGGTGGCGCTGGAGGTCAACATGCGTCCCTGCGGCGGCTTCTCCCCGGACATGATGAACTTCGCCAACTCCACGGACGTGTACAAGATCTACGCGGACATGATCGCCTATGACTCCACGCTGAAGACCTGCGGCGAGCGCAATTTCTGCGCCTTTGCCGGCCGCCGCGACGGCAAGAACTTCAAGCTCAGCCACGACGCGCTGTGCCAGAAGTACGCCGCCAACATGAAGATGGTCACCCGCATCCCCGACGCGCTCTCCGGCGCGATGGGCAACCAGATGTACGTCGCCAACTTCCCCACCGTGGAGGCCATGAACGCCTTCTATGCCGACGCCTGCGACACCTGGTAAGCGATGCTGAACCCCATCGCCCGCCGCCTCCTCATGGCGCATTACGACGAGATTTTTCAGCCGCTGACCGAACCGGAATTTGCCGAGCGTGACACGGACGGCCACACCTGCGCGGGACTCATGGTCGTCCGCATGCTGACGCGCACCCCCGATGGCCGCATGATGCAGGCGCTGGCGACCATCGGTGCGAGCCAGCACTCCCTGCCCCGCGAGGAAGGCGGCGGTGAAAACCGCAACGAGTACGTCATGTTCGTCCCGGCAGACTGGAACCTGGAGGAGGAGCGCAACACCTGGCTGCTGGACATGCTGGGCGACCTGGCGGACTACACCTGCGAGGCTGACCGCGCCCTGACCTACGGCCACCGCATCGATATGTACCGGGACGACCCCGAGGCGTTGCCCGAGGACGTGAACATGACCGGCTGCGTGCTGCTGGAGCCCTTCGGCGGCAAGCGCCCCGAGCTGCGCTGCCTGCGCACGGGACTGCTTAGCAAGGTCAGCCTGATCCAGGCGATGCCTGTCACCCAGGAGGAGCTGAAAACGGACATGGCCGATCTGCAGGAGAGATTCTATCCTGCCTCCGGCGAAACCCGCTGCCTCTGCGCACGCAAGCGCTGAATATCCCCCGCCGTCAGCCCGTTCTGGCGGCGATTTTTTATGCACTTTCGCCAAAGCTTTGTCCGAAGCATTCCTTTTTGTACGCCTTTGTGCTATAATTGTTGTGTATGCGGTTCGCAAGGCCGCAACATCATATTCGGAGGCGAATCTGAAATGCGCATACTGGTTGTCGGCGACGGCAAGGTTGGCCACACGCTGGCGGAACAGCTCATCAGCGAAGGCCACGACGTTGTGATCATCGACCGGGATGACGAGGTTGTCCGCAAAGCCGAGGATATCCTGGATGCCATGTGCATCCACGGCAACGGCGCGAACGCCAAAACCCTTATTGACGCAAGCGTGGAAAAAACCGATATTGTGGTTGCCGCCACCGCCAGCGACGAAACAAACATGCTCTGCTGCCTGGTGGCCAAGCGCCTGGGCGCGAAGTACACCATCGCCCGCATCCGCGATCCGGAATACAACGAGTCGCTGACCCTTTTGCAGCACGAGCTGGGCATTGACATGACGCTCAACCCCGAGCGGGCCACGGCACTGGAAATCAGCCGCCTGCTGCGCTTCCCCTATGCAACGAACATCGAGTCCTTCGCCAAGGGGCATGTGGAAATGGTGGAATTCCGCGTGCAGGAGGGCGACCCCATCGTCGGCCTGCCCCTCAAGGCGCTCCCCGCCAAGCTCCCCAACCTGCCCCGCGTGCTGTACTGCGCCGTGGAACGGGAGGGCGAAGTCACCATCCCCAACGGCGATTTCGTCCCCCATGTGGGCGATCGCGTCCATGTGGCAGGCGAAATGGTGACCATCACCCAGTTCTTCCGCTTGCTGGGCCGCACGGCCAAGCGCGTGAAGAACGTGATGCTCATGGGCGGCAGCCGCGTGAGCTACTACCTGGCCAAGCTCCTGTCTCCCGCGGGCATCCATGTGACGCTGATCGAGATCGACCCGGAAAAGGCCGAGGCCCTGGGCGAGCAGCTGCCCCATACGGACGTCATCGTGGGCGACGGCACCGACCAGGAGCTGCTGGAGCAGGAAAACCTCACCGGCATGGACGCTTTTGTCGCCCTCTCCGACCGGGACGAGGAAAACCTGATGACCGGCCTCTACGCGCAGCGCCAGGGCGTGCAGAAGGTGATCGTGAAGAACAACCGCCTCGCCTTCAACGCCGTAATTGAGAACCTGGGCCTGGACTGCCTGGTCAGCCCGCGCATCATCACCTGCGATACGCTGCTGCGCTATGTGCGCGCCCGCGTCAACGCCGAGGGAGCTGCCGTGCAAAAGCTTTACCGCCTGGTGGACGGCAAGGCCGAGGCTCTGGAGTTCATTGCCCGCGAAGGCGACCCCTACATCGGCATCCCGCTGAAGGATCTTGACGTCCGCAAGAGCACGCTGGTAGCGGTCATCCTGCACCGCAGCAAGGTTATCGTGCCCTTTGGCGACAGCGTGATCCAGGCAGGCGACCACGTGGTCGTCGTCGCCAACGAAAGCGGCATCAGCGACCTGAACGAGGTTATCCGCCGATGAATACGCTTCTGCTGCTGCGCTTGGTCGGCTCCATCCTGTTGGTGGAAGGCGCGGCCATGGTCCCCTCGCTCGTCATTGCCCTTGTGTATGGCGACGGCGATGCACTCTCCTTCTTGTGGACAATCCTGCTTCTCCTGGCCATCGGCCTGCCCCTGCGCCTGCTTTGCAAACCCGAGCAGAGCAACCTCCGCGCCCGCGAGGGCTTCCTGGCTGTGGCGCTCTCCTGGGTTCTGTTGGCCGTATTCGGCGCGCTGCCCTTCGTTTTCAGCGGCGTGATTCCCAACTTTTTGGACGCGCTATTTGAATCCGTTTCCGGCTTCACCACCACCGGCGCCTCCATCATGACGCAGGTCGAAGGCCAGCCCCACGGCATCATGTTCTGGCGCAGCTTCACTCACTGGATCGGCGGCATGGGCGTGCTGGTGCTGACGCTGGCACTGCTGCCGCAGATGTCGGGGCGCACGAGCCATCTGGTGCGCGCTGAATCCCCTGGCCCGATGCTGTCCAAGATCGCACCCAAAATGGGCGATACGGCCAAAATCCTCTACATCGTTTACGGCGTGCTGACCTTCGCCAACTGGGCGGTTCTCATGCTGGCTGGCATGAACGCCTATGATGCGGCCATCCACGCGCTGGGCACGGCGGGCACCGGCGGCTTCAGCAACTACGCCGCCAGCATTGGTCACTTTGATTCCGTCGCCATCGACGTGATCACCACCGTTTTCATGGTGATTTTCGGCGTGAATTTTGCGCTCTACTTCAAGCTGATCACCGGCAGCTGGCGCGAAAGCCTGCACAACGAGGAGCTGCGGTGGTTCCTGGGCATCTACGGCAGCGTGACGCTGCTGGTCACCCTGACCATCCTGCCCACGCCGGAGGTCGGCGGCAGCTTCTGGCAGGGATTGCGCTACGCCTCCTTCCAGACGGCCGCGCTGATGAGCACCACCGGCTATGCCACCGCCAACTTCGGCGTCTGGCCCGCAGCCGCTAAGCTCCTGCTGATGCTGGTGATGTTCACCGGCGGCTGCGCAGGCTCGACCGCCGGCGGCATGAAGATCTGCCGCATCGGCATGCTCTGCAAGCAGGGCATGCGCGATGTCCGGCGCACCTTCCAGCCCCGCAAGGTGCAGGTGGTGCGCTTTGAGGGCAAGGCGGTGGACGAAAGCGTGCTGAGCCAGATGGCCGTGTTTGCCTTCATGTATGTGCTGCTGATCGTCATCGGTGCGGCGCTGATCTCCTTTGAGGGACTCTACGATATGGAGTCCAACTTCACCGCTGCGCTCACCTGCGTCAGCAATGTCGGCCCCGGCCTGAGCGACATGCTGGGCCCCGCCGGCAGCTTCGCAGGCTACGGTCCCTTCGCCACCCTTGTCATGTGCTTCCTGATGCTGGCCGGCCGCCTGGAGATTCTCCCCCTGCTGGCCCTGTTCCATCCCGCCATGTGGCGCAAATAAGCAAGCGGCTCCGGTGCTTCCGGGGCCGCTTTTCCATAGCAAAACGCGGTATGGACTATTTTCCATACCGCGTTTGTGATTACTGCATGTTCTCCGCCTGACTCTGCAGATTGTCGGACACAGAGTCGTCCAAATCCAGCGAGAAGGCAAAACCAGCGTCGCCCGCTCCGCCCGGATTCTGCATGTTGAAGATGATGCCCTCCAGCTGCGTCAGCGCCATCTCGGACGCCTCTCCCGCGCTGTCAGACTCCTGCTTGTTATACACCACAAGCACCATCGCCGCAATGATCATCACGATGCCGAGCACAATCAGAACCCAGCTCAGCGTCTTTGCACTCTTACTCTTCATGCGCCTGACCCCATTTGCGATTGATGTACCAGCCTGCGATCACCAGCAGCAGTCCGCCGCCAGCCAGGATCGGCACAGGCCACCACAGCTGACCCGTGGAAGGAATATCCGGCACGGGGGTGATGGTGGTGTCGCGCTCATTGCGGACAACCAGCACGCCGTTGATCACCTCGTAGCTCACCTTGTACCACTTGGGCACATCGCGCTCCTGCACGGTGTACTCATGGGCAGCAGGCAGATCCTCGAAGGTGTGGCTCCAGCTGTTGCCGTCGTGCAGCTGCGCAGCGGCGATCGGCTCGCCATCGCAGTACAGATCCACGTAGATGGAGCCGGGGCGGCGATCCTCATAGCCCAGGTCGTCCCAGACCTTGACCACATCGATGTTCGTCACCGCCGGAAGCTTCTCCAGCTTCACATCGGAGTATACATCGTAGACCCACTCGTCCTCAAAATCACGGGTCGGCACAGACACCATGAAGGGCGTGAAGGAGTAGGCCCAGGGCAGAATCTCCACGGGCTTGCCGGACACCAGATACAGGCCGGGCGTAAGGCCCTCAAAGACAGCCAGGCCGTCCCCGCGGCTGGTTGCAGCCTCGTCGGGGTCAGCGTCGCCGGTCAACGCCAGCATCTCGTCCGCGCAGATGATCCAGTCCGCGGCCGTTTCCAGCTTGTTGATGTCGCCGCTGAAATCCGCATAGGCAGGCAGCAGCTCAAACTGCGCGTACTCGTTCATCTCGGCCACCATGTAGAGCTCAAAGCCCACGCCCGCCAGCGGCACTTCCTCGTCATTGGCGAAGATCGTCAGAGAAACGGGGTGCGTGAGATCGACCATCTCGAAGGCGTACGCGGCGCCGGGCCACGCGCACACACACATCAGCAGGCACAACGCCAGCGTAAGCAAGCGGGTCATGCGGGTCTTCACGGCCGCTCACCTCCTTCATTTTCGTTCACATCGGCTGTGCTGTCCGTCTGGCGCACAATCTCCTCATCTGTCAGGTACACCGATGCAGCCTTGCGCGTCAGCAGCGGATCCTTGTCTGCCTGCTGCACGATCTCCTCCGCGGAGAGCTTTGCAGCGGCTGACTTTTTCCTGCGTTTGGGACTGGTGGTCACCAGCATCACGATCAGCAGCACCACCAGCAGCGGGGCTGCCACGATGGGCGCGATGATCATCGGATCAATGGCCGTCGCCTCGCTCTTGATGCGCGCGCGGGCCGTTGCGTCATCATTGGGCACGCGATGTCCGCGGATGATCAGCCGGTGCGAGTTTACGCCATAAGGCGTGCAAGTGATCAAAGAGCAGTAATCCTCCCCGTCCACGATCTCCAGCGCGTCCAGCTGCGTGGGCAGCACCGTGACGATCTGATCGATCTCGTAGGTCAGCACCTCATCCAGGACGCTGAGCGTGAACAGGTCACCCAGATCCAGCTGATCCAGGTTTGTAAAGAGCTTTGCAGAAGGAAGGCCGCGGTGCGCAGAAAACGCGGAATGCGTTCCCGGCCCGCCCGTGGGCAGCGAGGTTCCGTGGAGATGGCCGACAGCAACCTGCAGCACCATGTCACTGGTACCGTGGTACAGCGGCAGCATCACAGCGATCTCCGGGATCTCGATGACGCCCATGATGCCCGATTCATCCACCTTGAGCAGCGAGTCATACTCCTTGCCGAGCGTGGCTGCGTTGGGGATACGCCAGTAGGCGCTCCTGTTCAGCAGGCGCTCGTTATAAGCATGCGCAGCCGCCCAGTATTCGGCGTAGTCCGCCTCATCCACGTCGTCCACCCTTTGGGTGTAGCGCGCGATGGCGCGGGACTGATGGAACGAGTTGTACCAATCCGCCAGCGGTGGATAAAGCAGGAGGCCAAGGCCCACAAACATCACCACGAAAAGCAGGATCGTGGTTGCGTGCTTCTTCATCGCGGCCTCCTTCATGCATCACGCAGGCCGGAGAGCCCCCGAAGGGACTCCCCGACCAGTAGGGTTTTTAGCGGAAATTACTCCTCATCGGCATCCGCACGACGACGGACGACCAGGATCAGAGCAGAGCCAGCAGCCATCAGACCGCCGAACAGGTAGAACAGGGTGGTACCGATGCCGCCGGTCTCGGGCAGGGTGGCGCCGGACTTGTTGACAATGCTATTATTCAGAGTGGAAGCCGTGTTCAGAGTAGAAGAAGCGCTCTTCTGGTCGCCATTCTCGGCATGAACAGCACTGATGGTGATGGTCACGTCATCACACTTATTATAGCCATCAGGCACAGTAGTTTCCTTCAGAGTATAGGTACCGTGATCAAGACCCTTAATGTTGAACTTACCATTAGCAGTAGTAATCATCTCATTGTTGGCAACCGCAGTAGCGCCAGTGGGCAGAGTCGTACCATTGTAGACGTAGTAATCATCGCCAATCTTGCAAAGCGGAACAACAACATTGTTGGAATCGTACAGAGTGAAGCCTGCACCAGCCAATTCATTGCCGGAAGCAGCGGTGTTTGCATACTTGGTATTGTTCACAACATAGGTGAAAACCCAGACATAGTCAGTAGGAGTCTTACCCTCACCGCTGGCGTTGGGATTGTTGGAGTAGGTCAGGTAGACAGAGTTCTGGTTGGTAGTAGAGGTCACAGAAGCGTTGTCGATCTGAGCCTTCTCATTCAGATGCGCCTTATAAACCACGACAACATCAGCACCATCAACCAGGTTTACGTCAGCAATGGTCTTCAGGTCGGCAATACTCAGCGTCCAAGTACCACCGTAAGACAGGGCATCGGTACCAGCAGTAGTATACTGCTCAGCAGACAGAGTCTTACCATCGACAGTTACAGACACGATTTCCTCAAAGGTGATACCCTCAGACATGGTATCATGGAAGGTCACCG
>JBGVOA010000486.1:0-7753 GCA_045126095.1 Christensenellales bacterium
ATGTTCTCTTAGAGGAAAGGGGGGGAGGTCTCTGGGGGCCGATGGGGTCTCCTGGAATAATGCCGTGTTCGCCTTTACAAGGGAACATGCATGCAGTATAATATAGGCAATGCATCCTTGTGAGATGGCTGGGGCGCCTGCATAGCGCAGGGGAGAGGCTCGCCCCAAAGCCACCAATCTGATGAGAAAGGGCGGTTCCGCCATGAATGTCGATCAGTTGACCCAGCAGCTCCAGCATGATCCGCTGTTTATGAAGAACGTCGTGCGCTGGGAAACCATGCCGCCCCGCGAGGCTCATTATGCGGACTTCCCCGAGGCGCTGGACGAGCGCCTGAAGCCCGTGCTGGCCCGGCGCGGCGTCCACCGGCTGTATACCCACCAGGCCCATGCGGTGCGCGAGGTGCTGGCAGGGCAGGATATCGTGGTGGTCACGCCCACGGCCTCGGGCAAAACGATGTGCTACAACCTGCCGGTGCTCTCCGCCATCCTCAAGAACGAGGACGCGCGGGCGCTGTACCTCTTCCCGACCAAGGCGCTCTCGGCGGACCAGGTCAGCGAGCTGTACGAGCTGATCGAGGAGATGGGGGTCGACATCAAGACCTACACCTACGACGGCGACACCCCCGGCGCAGCGCGCAAGGCCGTCCGCCAGGCCGGGCATATCGTGGTGACCAACCCCGACATGCTGCATTCGGGCATCCTGCCCCACCACACCAAGTGGGTCAAGCTGTTTGAGAACCTGCGCTACATCGTCATCGACGAGATCCACACCTACCGCGGCGTGTTCGGCTCCAACCTGGCCAACGTCCTGCGCCGCCTGCTGCGCCTGTGCGAGTTCTATGGCAGCCGGCCGCAGTTCATCCTCTGCTCGGCCACCATCGCCAACCCTAAGGAGCTGGCGGAGACGCTGACCGGCCGCTCTGTCCACATGGTGGACGACAACGGCGCGCCCATGGGGGCCAGGCACTTCGTGTTCTACAACCCGCCGGTGGTCAACCAGCAGCTGCAAATCCGGCGCGGCGTGCTGCCGGAGACGCGCAACATCACCTCGATGCTGCTGAAAAACGGCATCCAGACCATCACCTTCGCCCGCTCCCGCCTGGCGGTGGAGGTGCTGACGAAGTACCTGAAGGATCTGGTGCGGGATCCTCTGGGCAACAGCGGACGCGTGCGGGGCTATCGCGGCGGATACCTGGCCACGGAGCGCCGGGAGATCGAGAAGGGCCTGCGCGCCGGGCAGATCGACGCGGTGGTGTCCACCAATGCACTGGAATTGGGCATCGACATCGGCGCGCTGGACGCGTGCGTGCTCTGCGGCTACCCCGGCACCATCGCCAGCGCGTGGCAGCAGGCAGGCCGCGCAGGCCGCCGCAAGGGCACGAGCATCGTGTTCTACGTCGCCTCCTCCGCCGCCATCGACCAGTACATCGTCAGCCACCCGGACTACCTGCTGAAGAAGTCCCCGGAGAACGCGCTGCTCAACCCGGACAACCTGTACATCCTACTCAGCCATTTCAAGTGCGCGGCCTTCGAGCTGCCCTTTGAGGACGGCGACCGCTTCGGCAACGCACCGGGCACGGAAGAACTGCTGGGTTACCTCGACGACGCGGGCATCGTCCGCCATGTGGACGGCCGCTACCACTGGTCGGCGGAGGATTTCCCCGCCAGCCAGATCAGCCTGCGCAGCGCGGCGGCGGAAGAGAACTTCATGATCATCGATATCACCAACCCGCTCAAGCACCGCGTCATTGGCGAAATGGACCGCTTCACCGTGCCCATGCTGCTGCACGAGAACGCGATCTACATGCACGAGGCAACGCAGTACCAGGTCGAAAAGCTGGACTTCGACGCCTGCAAGGCCTTCATCCGCCAGGTGGACGTGGGCTACTACACCGACAGCGACCTGAACATCAGCCTGTCCCTGCTGGACATCGAGCGGGAGGACGAAACCGCCGGCGTGCATCGCGGCCTGGGCGAGCTCCGGGTGACGAGCCTGGTGACGATGTTCAAGAAGATCAAGTTCGACACCCACGAGAACCTGGGCTTTGGCCATGTGCGCCTGCCGGAAACGGACATGCACACCGAGGGCATGTGGTGGACGCTGCCGGACGAGCTGGCCGCCCGCTACGACAGCGACACGCTGAAAAACGGCATGATGGGCGTGGCGAATCTGCTGCGCATCGTGGCGCCGCTATCCCTGATGTGCGCGCCGCAGGACGTGGCGGTGGTGTATCAGGTGAAGAGCCCGATTACCGATAAGCCCACCATCATCCTCTACGACAACTGTCCGGGCGGCGTGGGGCTTTCCCACAAGGCCTACGGCATGCAGAGCCTTCTGCTGGAGCAGGCGCTGCAAATCGTCAGCGACTGCCCCTGCGGCTTCGGTTGCCCCAGCTGTGCGGGCCCGATGGGCGAGATCGGCATGACGGGCAAGCGCACCGCATGGGAAATTCTCACGGCGCTGACGACAAACAAAGCATAATCCAAGCCACGGCAAAAAAATGGGTTAAGGGACGATGTCCCTTACGGGGTGCAGGGCCGCGGAGGCCCTGCCCGCCGGAGGCACGCAACACAAAAGTCAACTTCCAAAGGATAAACCAACCCAGCCCCCACCCGCCCCATGACGCCTTTGAACGATCTCCGATCGTTCAAACAGTCCGCGCAACACCAAAGGAAAAGCCAACAAGGCACACCAATCAAATCCCCCAAGCATCCCCCAAAGCAACAGAAAGGAGGCCGCCTCCATGAACCTGCGCGACAAGCTGAACGCGATCAGCAAGCCGAAGATCAAGGTCACCCCGGTGGACGCGCCGCCGGAGAAGCAGTTCACGGACTGCTGGCACGGCAGCGAGCACTACCCTGCGGGCGACTTCCCCCATGCATGGGACGTCCGCAGAGAAACGGTGATGCTGATGCAGGGCGAGGAGATGCCGGAGAGCTTCGATCCCCGGCGCATCTTGTACCTGGACACGGAAACCACGGGCCTGGGCGGCGGCGCGGGGACGGTGGCCTTCGAGGTGGGCCTGGGGTGGCTGGAGGAGGACGGCTTCCACGTCCACCAGCTGCTGATGCGCGATTACCCGGAGGAAAGGTTCCTGCTGGAGGAGATCGTCCGCACGGCGGAAAGGTTCGACGTGATCTGCACCTTCAACGGCAAAACCTTCGACCTGCCGCTGCTGCGCAACCGCTTCATCATGAACCGCATCCGCTCCAGCTGCCTGGAAAAGCCGCACATCGACCTGCTGCACATCGCAAGGCGCGTGTGGAAGCTGCGGCTGAAAAAGTGCAACCTGACCAACCTGGAGGAGGCGCTGCTGGGGATCCCCCGCATGGACGACCTGCCGGGCGCGCTGGTGCCGGAGAGGTTCTTCAGCTACCTCAAAACGGGGGATTTTAGGCTGTTTGACGACGTGCTGGAGCACAACGCGCAGGACATCGCCAGCCTATGCACGCTGCTTGCCCACATGTGCCGGATGTACGAGAACCCGGAGCAGCTGCGCTTTGACGAGGACGTGTACTCGATGGGCGTGGCGCTGGACCGATTCCGGCACACGGAGGAGGCGCGGCGCTGCTACCGTCTGGCGGGCGGGGAAATGCATGCCCAGGGCCAGCTGCGCCTGGCGGCCAGCTACCGCCGGAGCGGGGAGAAGGAGTCCGCCGCGCAGGTGTGGCAGGAGATGATCGCCCGGCGCGAGGGCGGCCTCACGCCCTACATTGAGCTGGCCAAGCACCAGGAGCACGTCAGCCGGGATATCCCCGCTGCGCTGGAAACCGTCCGCCGGGCCATCGCCATCGCCAGCGAGCCAAGCCTTTTTGACGAAACCTCTGTACAAGAGGCGCGAGATGCGCTACAATATAGGTACGACCGGCTGAAACGCAAGCTCGGTCGGGTCTGACGATAAGGAGCATTCGATATGGGATTCATGGCAAACCTGAAGGGCAGCGCGGCGCTGCGGGCCCACAACAAGGGCGATCTGACCAAGGCCAGGCGGCTCTATGAGGAGGCAATGGCGGCCGGACTTAACTCCGCCCGGCCGATGCTGGCCTACGCGATCCTGCTGATCCGTGCGGGGGAGTATGAAAAGGCCAAGGAGCTGCTGATCAAGACGCAGAAGGCTCCCGACCTGACCCCTGAGCGCCGCAGCCAGCTGTTTGTGGATTATTCTGCCTGCTGCGCGAAGATGGGCGAAATGGAGAAGGGCGTGCGCCTGCTGGAAAGGCAGCACGACCGCAACCCCACCGGCCTGACCTACGAGACGCTGGGCTACCTGTATGTGGAGTACCTGCTGCCGGAGAACAAGCCCGTGGCCACCCCCGAGACCGAGGTGACCCTGCCCGAGGGCGAGGAGGCCCCCGAGGAGGGCTTCACGGTGGAGGAAAAGCAGGCCATCCTGGACAAGCAGTGGCAGGCGCAGCTGGACAAGGCCCAGGCCCTGCTGGAGGCCGCCGTCGATTATGACGACGAGTCCCCCGTGAGCCTGGATAACATGGGCCAGTGGATCTACCGCGTCAAGGGTGACAAGGCCGCCGCGAAGGTGTGGTTCGAGAAGGCCAACGCCGAAAAGCCCAATCAGGTGGACAGCCTGTGGTTCCTCAGCCGCTACGACCTGGAGGCGGGGGACAAGGCCGCTGCCATCGAGAAGCTGGAAACCGCCCTGGAGGGCCGCATGTCGCCGCTGAACTTCGCCGACCGCGAGAAGATCGAGGAAGAGCTGAAGCGTCTGCGCGGCTGAAGGACGGCAAATACATACGCAGCGGGGGAGTGCTCAACTTCCCCGCCACAGCGTGTTTTGGAGGAAGGAAGAATGGAGAAGCAAACCTTTGTCGTCGTGGGTCTGGGCAACCCCGGCGCGCAGTATGCCCGCACGCGCCACAACGCGGGCTTTGAGACCCTGGAGGTGCTCTCCCGTCGCTGGGGCGTGGAGATCAACAAAAAGAAGCTCAACGGCCTGGTGGCGGAAACGACCTACAACGGCCACCGGGTGGTGCTGGTGCTGCCGCAGACGTTCATGAACGCGTCCGGCGAGTGCGTGCAGCCCATCCTGCAGTGGTACAAGGCGCCGCTGACGAACCTGCTGGTCATTTATGACGATATCGACCTGCCGCTGGGCAAGCTGCGGGTGCGCAAGTCCGGCAGCGCGGGCACCCACAACGGCATGCGCTCCATTCTGGGGAGCCTGGGCAATCAGCAGGGCTTCCCCCGCGTGCGCGTGGGCGTGGGCGCAAAGCCCGAGGGATGGGATCTGGCGGACTGGGTGCTGTCCACCTACCGGCAGAAGGAGGACCGCGAGGAGATGGAGAAAACCTTCGCCCGCGCCGCCGACTGCGTGGAGGACTGGATCAAAAACGGCATCGAGCACGCGATGCAGCAATATAATGGTAAGTGAAGCCCCCGAAATGGGGATTGCAGCAGGCGCTCTTCCTGACGGGGAGCGCCTTAAGGTGCGTGGGGAAGGGGAGAGAATGAGATGAAGCAGGCACTATTCGGTGCCATCCGCTCCAAAGAGCTGGACAGGCTGATGGCCCATGTCAGCAAAGCCGAGCCGGTGGCGATGACGGGCCTTCCGGAGAGCATGGCGGCCTTCATGGCCGTGAAGCTGGCGGAGGACACGGGCAAGCGCGTGCTGCTGCTGAGCAGCAACGACCTGCGGGCCACCCATGATGCGGACGACGGCCAGCAGCTGATCGGCACGCAGGCAACCTTCATGCCTGGCGGTGAAATCGACCTGACGCGCGGCGCATCCAGCCACGAGAGCGCCTGGCGCCGCCTGGAGACGCTCACCCGCGCGGCAAACGGCGAATTGCGCCTGCTGTGCGCCTCGGTGGACGCGGCCATGCAGCGCATGGGCAGCGCGGACAACTTCCGCAAGGCCATCATCCGCCTGAAGGTGGGCGATGTGTACGATCCCAAGCAGCTGGTGGGAGACCTGACCCGCATGGGCTACGAGCGGGTGAACATGGTGGAGGGCAAGGCCCAGTGCGCCATGCGCGGCGCCATCGTCGATGTGTACCCCCCGGCGGCAACGCAGAGCCTGCGCATCGAGTTTTTCGATGACGAGGTGGACTCCATCCGCGCCTTCGACTGCCTGAGCCAGCGCAGCCGCGAGCGCATGGAGGAATGCGTGCTCAGCCCGGCCACGGAGGTGCTGCTGGATGAAACCGAGTGGGCCCCTGCGGCAGCCCGCATGCGCGAGGCGATCCGCGCGTCCTCGCCGGAAAAGCTGCAGGAGAGCGCCCTGTTCGCCGATCTGCCGCCCCTGCCGGAGATGGAGGAGGAGGCCCCCGCCGAGGGCAAGAAGAAGAGCCGCATGCCCTCGGAGAAGGAGCTGTCAGCCAGCCGCATGGCGGAGATCGAGCGCCGCGCGGCGCAGATGATGACGGACGCGGACGTGCTGGAGAGCGGCATGCCCTTCCGCCGCATCCGCGCCTGGCTGCCGGTGCTCACGGACAACACCTCGACGCTCCTGGACTGGTTCCAGCCGGAGATCGTGCTGCTGTGCGAGCCAGACTCGCTGCGCAAGCGCGTGGAGGAGCGGCTGAACGGCTTTGCGGAGGATCTGCACGGCGCAATGAGCCGCGGAGAGGCCGTGGTGGAGCAGCAGGGGCTGCTCATGTCCTGGCAGGAAACGCTCTTTGCCATGAACGGTCTGACGCTGGTGACCCTCTCCGAAATGCTGGGGAGCCTGGGCGGCGTGCAGGTGAAGGACGCGATCGACCTGCATGTGCAGCGTGCGTCCACCTACGCCTCCCACATGAAGGATCTGGCGGCGGACTGCAGCGCCTGGCTGAAGGAGGGCGTGCGCATAGCGGTGCTGTGCGGCGGCGTGGCCCGCGGCCAGCGTCTGCGCCAGGCCCTGGCGGAGCAGGACGTCCCCGTCCGCTTTGACGAAACGATCAGCGCCCTGCCGCAAAACGTGGTACAGGTGCTGCCCGGCACCCTCAGCCACGGCTTTGCCTGGCCGGAGGCGGGCCTGTGCGTCATCAGCGACACGGACGTGTACGGCGCGGGCTACCGCAAGGCGAAGAAGAAGCAGGCGGCGGGCGAGCGCATCGCGGCCTTCACCGACCTCAAGCCCGGCGATTACGTCGTCCATGAGGACTATGGCGTGGGCGTGTTCATCGGCACCACGCAGATCAAGCTCGGCGGCGACGACGGCACGCCCGTCATCCGCCGCGATTACCTGCAGATTCAGTACGCCGGCGCGGACAAGCTGAGCATTCCCGTGGAGCAGTTCGACCGCATCCAGCGCTACATCGGCAACCCCAACGCCGCGCCCAAGCTCAACAAGCTGGGCACCGGCGACTGGGCGAAGCAGAAGAGCCGCGTCAAGGAGGGCCTGCGCCACCTGGCCTTCGACCTCCTCGACCTCTACGCCCGGCGCTCCCAGGAGACCGGCTTTGCCTTCAGCCCCGACACCCCCTGGCAGCGCGAATTCGAGGATCAGTTCCCCTATGAGCTGACTCCCGACCAGGACCTCTCTGTCCGCGAAATCACGGCGGACATGGAGTCCAAGCGTAACATGGATCGCCTCCTCTGCGGCGACGTGGGCTACGGCAAGACCGAGGTCAGCCTGCGTGCTGCCTTCAAGGCCCTCATGGACGACAAGCAGGTCGCCATCCTCGCGCCCACCACCATCCTGGCTCAGCAGCATTACAACACGGTGATGAAGCGCTTCCGCAACTTCCCGGTGAAGGTGGAGGTGCTCAGCCGCTTCAAGACGGCCAAGGAGGTGCGGGAGATCCTCGCGCGCCT
>JBGVOA010000487.1:0-1369 GCA_045126095.1 Christensenellales bacterium
TGCTGCAGGGCACCATGCGCGGCGCGGGCGAAACCCAGGTGCCCATGTGGATCTCCATCATCACCACCGTCGTGCTGCGCATGCCCCTGGCATACCTGCTGGCCTACCTCACCCGCACCGAAGCCTGGCCCAACGGTCAGCCTGCCGCGCTTTTCGTCAGCCTGCTGACCTCCTGGGTCGTGGCGATGCTGATGTCCGTTGTTGCCTACCGGCTGAAGTGGTGGCGCAAGAAGCTGCCCAACGACCTGGGCGACATGATCTGATCCCCGACACAACCGTGCGTGCTGCACCCATTGCGGCACGCGCCATTTCAAAGGAGGACACCGCTATGACCCTCGAACAGGCGCTTGCCAAAATGAACGAGCTGCAAACGGCCCAGCAGGCCTACAACCACGCCATGGGCGTGCTGTCCCTGGACGGCGACACCGCTGCGCCCTCCGCCTCTGCCCGCGGGCGAGCGGAAACCATGGGCTACCTCTCCGGCGTAACCTACCAGCTGCTGGTCAACGATGAAGTGAAAGAGGCCCTGGAAACGATCCTGCAGCACCGCGAGGCCGTGACCCCCATCCAGGCCCGCCAGGCCGAGCTGCTCAAGGAGGACTACGACGATTCCGTCCGCATCCCCATGGAGGAGTACGTCGCCTATTCGACCCTGCTGACCAACGCCAACGCCGTGTGGCACGAGGCGAAGGAGAAGAGCGACTACGCCGCCTTCGCGCCCTACCTGCAGCAGATCATCGACTACAACCGTAAGTTCGCCGCCTACAAGGACGCGACGAAGCCCGCCTACGACGTGCTGCTGGACGGCTTCGAGAAGGGTGCATCCACCGCGACGCTGGATCCCTTCTTCGGCCTGCTGCGGGAAGAGCTTTCCCCTGTGATCAAGGCGGTAGCGGAGAAGCCCGAACCTGATACTTCCTTCTTCCAGCAGAAATTTGCCCTGGCGGATCAGCGCATCTTCTCTGACCGCCTCATGGAGATGATGGGCCTGGATCGCAGCCGCTGCGGTATTGCTGAAACCGAACATCCCTTCACCACCAATTTCAACAAATGGGACGTGCGCATCACCACCCACTACAACGAGATGGATGCTGTGGACAGCATGTATTCCGTCATCCACGAGGGCGGCCACGCGCTGTACGAGCTGGGCGTGGACGACGAATACCAGGGCACGATGCTGGCCGGCGGCAGCAGCATGAGCATCCACGAGAGCCAGAGCCGCTTCTACGAGAACCTGATCGGCCGCAGCCTCCCCTTCTGCCGCGCGCTGCTGCCGGTGATGCAGGAGGTCTTCCCTGCCCAGATGAAGGGCGTGACCGCCGAAGCCCTCTACGCCGCGGTCAACAAATCCCGCCCCAGCCTCATCCGT
>JBGVOA010000488.1:0-4980 GCA_045126095.1 Christensenellales bacterium
CGCCGCATTGCGTCCTTGTTTGTTGAGCGGCAGCCGCTCCGGAGCTTGCAGAGGGCGGGGGTGTGCGCACTTTTGCCACGGGTGCGGTGCGGGAGGGAGCTGTCAGCGGACGCAGTCCGATGACTGAGGGAGATCGCGGGAGATGGTCTTCTCTACAGCTGCATAGTTGTGTGCGCCTTTTGCCACTTGCCCTTTCCCGCAGCAGGGAGACCGCTTTCGCCCGGCGAAATCGGCCTCCCAACTTGCGGATGTGATAAAGAAGCAGAGAACACACATACCCATAGCCAACAATAAAACAAAAACCCCCCGGCCGCCTCGCACAGCAACCGGGAGATCATGATATGCAAACTCTTCAGGCGAGTGACGTGATCCTGTTAGGGATTACGCTTCCTGACGGGTCTTGGGGAGCGCACGCATCACGTTGCCGCTACGCAGGCAGCGGGTGCAGACGTTCATACGCTTCGCCGTGCCGTTGACCACAACGCGGACATTCTGAACATTGGGAGCCCAGATGCGGTTGGTCTTACGGTTGGAGTGGCTGACAGCATGACCGTTCAGCGTACCCTTCGCGCAAATTTCGCAGTACTTACCCATGGAAATCCACCTCCTTGTTGGAGTATGCACACATCAAAGCCTTGCCATTGTATCACAGATACAGCAAAAATGCAAGGGGTCTTTGTGCCCTTTTTCTCAGGAAAAGCAGATATTTTGCATATTTTCCGTCACCTGCAGACGAAAAGCCCGTATTCCTTCGGCAGACTCAGCACCCCTACCCGCATGCGGGGCCGGAAGGCCGCCAGCAGCGTCTCGTCCGGCACGTCCGCCAGGGCCGTCATCTGCTGCATGCTGCGCAGGTAGGTGATCAGGTCGCCCAGGTCGGTCACGTCCAGCGCGTCCTCCCGGGTGTGACACTGCACGTCCGCAAAGACGGCCCGCAGCTGGCATGCCCCATTTTGCAGGGTAAAGCGCATGTTCGTATCGAAGCGCATGCCCAGCATGTCCGCCACGGCCTGCACCACGCCGTTCTCCCCGAAGGTGGCGGCGAAGAAGCGTCCGCCCGGCTTCAGTACCCGGCAGATCTCCCGCAGGGCCTGCGCGATGTCCGGCACATGGTAGAGCATCATGTTGGCAATCACCACGTCGAAGGCTGCGTCCGGGTACGGGATCGCCTGCGCGTCCGCCACGGCGTAGTCCGCCGCCAGGTGGGGCGTGTTGGCCTTCGCGGTCTCCAGCATGCCGACGGAAAAGTCCGTCAGGGTGACATGGCAGCCCTCCGGCAGCGTCATCCCCTGCCACATGCTGCCCGTGCCGCAGCCCAATTCCAGCACGCGCTCGCCCGGCTGCAAGGCGTAATGGCTGACGATCCAGGCCCCGAAGGGCTGCTTGTTGCGGCTGTATTTCTCGTGGATGCTGATGCGCGCCTGGAGCCTGTCCGCATTGGCGTACTGGCCCGTGACGACCGCTTTGTCCATAAGCGACATGGCAAATTCCTCCTTTGGGGCAGGGATTCGACGGGCGGAGGGCGAATTCCTCCTGCAAAAGAGCTGCAAAGGAAGGTGCGCCTATGCGTCTGCACATCGCATCGTACACAGAAAAGAACCTGAGCCTTGCCTGGGAGCGCCACCCCGGCGCTGCTGCCTACCGCGTTTTCTGGGCGGACAGGGAGACGGAGCGCCGCTTCTTCAAGCCCCTGCCGGTGACGGAGGCCGCTGCCTGCCACTTCCCCCGCGTGCCGGACAGGCCCTATCGCTTCTATGTGCAGGCGGTGGACGCTGCCGGGGCCGTGCTGGCGGAGTCGGACGTGGCTGTGTCCGCCGTGAAAACCGTGCCTCAGCCCCAGCTGGAAAGGCTGGATCGCGGCCTGGTCGCCGTTGGGACGGCGGAGGGCGTGTACCTCTCCTGGCGGCTGCTGCTTGAGGAGGTGCAGGGCGCAACAAGGGAGCGCATCCTCAGCCCGGGCTTCACCGTCTGGCGCGATGGCCAGCCCATTGCCCAGGTGGCGGACAGCACCAGCTTCCTTGACCGCCAGGGCACGGCGCAGGCGACCTATGCGGTGGCGGTGGACGGCGGCGAACCCTGTGCGCCCGTGTCCGTGTGGGCCAGGGGGTATTGCGATCTGCCGCTGAAGAAGCCCGGGGGCGGCGTGACCCCCTCCGGCGAAGCCTACGAGTACACCGCCAACGATATGTCCGTGGGCGACGTGAACGGCGATGGCCAGCTCGAATTCTTCGTCAAGTGGGACCCCACCAACAGCCAGGACGTGTCCATCCGGGGCTACACGGGCCGGTGCCTCATCGACTGTTACCAGCTGGACGGCACGCTGCTCTGGCGGCTGGACATGGGGCCCAACATCCGCGCTGGGGCCCACTACACGCAGTTCATGGTGTACGACTTTGACGGCGACGGCAGGGCGGAGATGTCCGTCAAAACCGCGCCCGGCACCCGCATGACCCGCTACAACCCCGTTGGCTCGGTGAAGGACGCCTTCTTCGTCACCATGCCGGAAAGAGATCTCGCCGCCGGGTATTCCCACGGGGACAACTACGTCTGCTCCGCTGCGGACTACCGCCGCCATGTGACGGAGATGTTCCTTGGCTGGCACGAGCACCCGGAGGTCGTGCGCGGCCAGTGGCCCGCCACGCTGGAGGAATGCTTCGGCCTTTCGCCCCGGTACGCCTATCCGCTTTCGCAGGCGGACGCGGAGGCCCTCACCGACTACTTTATCGGCGAATACGCCCCCTCCCGCTCCCCCCGCAACGTGTTGACGGCCTTCGAGGGCTTCATCTACGGGGGGCCGGAGTACCTGACCATGTTCGCCGGGGATGGCCGCGAGATCGAGACGATCCCCTTCCCCTTTCCCCGCGTGGACGACGGACTTCTTTGGGGCGACTACGCCTGGAACCGCATCGAGCCCTGCAACCGTGTCGACCGCTTCCTCTCCGGCGTGGCTTATCTGGACGGCGTGCGCCCCTCGCTGATCGTCTGCCGGGGGTACTACACGCGCAGCTGCATCGCCGCCTACGACCTCAAGGAGGGCCGCCACCAGCTGCGGTGGACGGTGGACAGCGGCTTCCTGCCGATGAAGAACCCCTTTGCCGTCCACCCCGATGATCCGCAGGACGGCTCCGACCCCGTTTACGGCCCCCTCGCCCGCCAGGGGAACCACAGCCTCTCCTGCGCGGATGTAGACGGCGACGGCTGCATGGAGATCATCTACGGCGCTGCCTGCATCGACCACGACGGCTCGCTCCTGTACTCCTCCACGGGGACGCTGCCCGATGGCCGCACCGCCAAAATGGGCCACGGGGATTCGATGCATGTGGCAGACATCGACCCGGATGTGCCGGGGCTGGAGATCTTCAACGTCTTTGAGGAGGGCCGCTGCGCCCCCTACGGCTTTGCCCTGCGGGACGCGGAAACCGGCCTCGTCCGCTTCGGCGAGTACCACGAGGGCGACCTGGGCCGCTGCATGATCGGCAAGGTGCTGCCCCACGTCCGCGGCTTGCAGGTATGGGCCAAGGGCATGTTCGACTGCCGGGGCAACCGCCTCGACGCGCCCTGCCCGTCCACCAACGCCAAGATCTGCTTCCTGGGCGACCTCACCACCCAGCACACCGACACGGCGGACTACCTGGGCTCCGGCAAGATCGGCCGCGTCTGCGACCTCACGCGCGGAACCGTCCTCAGCCCCGAAGGAACGCTGACCAACAACGGCACGAAGGGCAACCCGTGCCTGATCGCCGACATCTTCGGCGACTTCCGCGAGGAGCTGCTCCTGCGCACGGCGGACAGCAGCGCCATCCGCATCTACACGTCCACCGACCCCACGACCCACAAGCTGCCCACGCTCCTGCACGACCCGCAGTATCGCTGCGGCGTGGCCTGGCAGAACAACTGCTACAACCAGCCCGTGTACCCCTCGTACTACTACGGCCCGGAGATGGACTTCCGGCTGGTGTGCCCGTGGGTGACGGGCCCCGATGATAAGGAGGTTGACTGATATGTTCCGCTTGCCCGTGATCTACACCTGCTTCCCCGGTGGACGCCACAAGGTGCTCACCATGAGCTACGACGATGGCCGCCTGGAGGATCGCCGCCTGGTCGCCCTGTTCAACCGTCACGGCATCAAGGGCACCTTCAACCTCAACGCCGGTATCGACTGGGATGACAAGCGCGTCCCCCCGGAGGAATATGCCAGCCTCTACCAGGGCCACGAGGTAGCCTGCCACACCTACACCCACCCGACCATTGCCCGCTGCCCTCTGGATCAGGTGGCCCAGCAGATCCTTGCCGACCGCCGGGGGCTGGAGGCGCTGGTGGGCTATCCCGTCCGGGGCCTGGCCTACCCCAACGGCAGCTACTCGCAGGAGATCGTCCGCCTGCTGCCCGCCCTGGGCGTCCGCCACGCCCGCACCGTCCACAGCCACGGCCATTTCGGCATGCCGGAGGACTTCCTCCAGTGGCCCGCCACCTGCCACCACAACGGCCCCCTGATGGAGAAGGCCCGCGCCTTTGCCGACCTCCACAAGTCCCAGTACCTGTACATGATGTACGTCTGGGGCCACTCCTACGAGTTCACCGACCGGGACAACTGGCACGTGATGGAGGAGTTCTGCCAGTTCATCGGCGGACGGGAGGACATCTGGTACGCCACCAACATCCAGATTGTGGACTACATGGAGGCCGCCTCCCGCCTGCAATACACCGCTGCGGGCGACGCGGTATACAACCCCAGCGCATGCAGCGTCTGGATCCAGCTTGAAATGCCCGGGCAAGGGAAGCGCATCCTGGAGATCCCCGGCGGGGAGCTGGTGCAGCTGATGTGACCGCCCAGGCATGGGTGACCGGGGCTTGCCTGACGGGGCAGGCCCTTTTGGTTTGCCCCCAAGCCCGGGGGGATGCCCTGGCACAAGGACGTGATCGGGGCTTGCCGTACGGGGCAGGCTCCTTTTGCCCGGGCATTTCCCAGGCGGGCTGCGG
>JBGVOA010000489.1:0-1240 GCA_045126095.1 Christensenellales bacterium
GTCCACCACCTGGACGAACTCGATGTTCGCGCGCTGGGGGAAGATCGGGTGATTCTCCAGCATCATGCCCACCTGCTCCACATCCACCAGATCGGGGTCCTTCACGAACACGATACAGTGCGGATTGCCCATGGAGACGCAGTGGATCTCATACACCGCCGCGCCCACATGCAGGCGGTGGCCCATTACCGCTTCGCCGGTCAGGTTGACCGGGATCAGCTCCGGACGCAGCTCCGGCGCGCCCATATCGACGCGGACGGACTGCACCTTGCCGTCCCGCACGTTCAGTTCCAGCTGCTTCAGACCGCCGCCGGTCATCACGCTCACGCTGGTCTTGTCCGTCAGGCCGCGATCGTAGACATACTTGCCCACGCAGCGGATGCCATTGCCGCACATCTCGCTCTCCGAGCCGTCGGAATTGTACATGCGCATGGTGAAATCCGCCACGTCGCTGGGGCAGATCAGGATCAGACCATCGCTGCCCACGCCGTAGTGCTGGCGGCTCATCTTCACCGCCATTTCCGCCGGGTTTTCTACTGTTTCCTCAAAGCAGTTGACATAAACATAATCATTGCCGATGCCGTGCATCTTCGTAAAGCGCATTCTTTCCGCCTCCTGTATGTGTGTCAGAGCCCTATTATACCGGATTTTTCCGCTTCCGTAAAGAAATATAAGGGCAAAATCCTGCTTTCTTTTTGTTCTTGCAGCAGAATCGCCCATTTGCTCGCCGTCTGTTGACACCTGCCAACATTTGTGGTATCATATAATAAATCGGTAACGTTACCGGCATTGTTCCCGGCACAGTTTCCTTACACAGGAGGCAGCCATGAAGATCTATACCATCAAGGACATTGCCCGCAAGGCCGGCGTGAGCGTCACAACGGTCTCCCGCGTGCTGAACAAGCGGCCCGATGTGAACCAGGCCACCCGCGAAAAGGTGGAACGCGTGATGGCGGAATGCCGCTTCGTGGGAAACGCCAACGCCCGCGGCCTCAAGCAGCCCGACGGCGACCTGATCGCCATCATCCTGCGCGGCCGCGACAATCCCTTCCTCAACTCCCTGGCCGAAGCCATGCTGGAGCATACCCAGGGCCTGAAGGCCGCCTTCCTCACCGAATTTGTGGACGAGCAGGCGGACGAATTCCAGGCTGCCGTGCGCCTTTCCCACGAGAAGCGCGTGAAGGGCTTCATCTTCGTCGGCGGACGCATCGACGAGCGCGCGGAGGTGCTCCAGGATATG
>JBGVOA010000490.1:0-1554 GCA_045126095.1 Christensenellales bacterium
GCCCACCTCCGCGCCGAAGCCGTATACGAAGCCGTCCGCAAAGCGGGTGGAAACATTGTGGTACACGCCGGCGGAGTCCACACGGGTCATGAAGGTCTGTGCGGCGGCCATATCAGCAGTGACGATGCAGTCCGTATGACCGGAGCCGTAGCGGTTGATGTGGGCAATAGCGGCGTCGAGATCATCCACTACGCGGATGGAGAGCGTGTAGTCGAGGTACTCGGTCTCCCAGTCGGCGTCGGCTGCAGGCTCCACGCCGATGATGGCGCGGACGGCCTCGTCCCCCAGCAGGCGCACGTTCTTTGCCTGCATGGCGGGCAGCAGCGCGGGCAGGAAGTCTGCGGCGATATCGCGGTGAACCAGAAGGGTCTCGCAGGCGTTGCAGACGGCCACATTCTGCGCCTTGCTGTCCACGGCGATGGAGACGGCCATGTCGATGTCCGCCGCCTTATCCACATAGACATGGCAGATGCCGTCAGCATGCCCCAGCACGGGAATTCGGCTGTTGTCCATGATGTAGCGGACGAACTCGTTGGAGCCGCGGGGAATGATCAGGTCGATCAGCTCGTCCTCCTTGAGCATGGCGGCCACATCCTCGCGGGTGGTGAGGAGCTGGGCGAAATCGGCAGGCAGCCCGGCGGATTCGGCGGCCTCGCGCAGGCAGTCGCAGAGGACGGCGTTGGTGCGCAGGGCCTCTCGGCCGCCCTTCAAAAGCACGGCGTTGCCGCTCTTGAGGGCCAGGGAAGCGATCTGCACCAGCGCGTCGGGGCGGGACTCAAAGATCACGCCGATGACGCCGATGGGGCAGGCGACGCGATAGAGCTGCAGCCCCTCGGTCAGTTCGCACGCGTAGGTGGTCTTGCCGATGGGATCGGCGAGGGAAGCGAGAGCAGTCAGGCCGTCGGTCACGGCGGCGAGCTTCTCCTCGCGGAATTTCAGGCGATTGAGCAGCGGTGCGGCCAGGTTTGCCTGGGTAGCTTCAGCTACGTCCGCCTCGTTGGCAGCGAAAATTTCGGCCTGGCGCTCCGTCAGGCGACGTGCCATGGCAAGCAGCGCAGCATTGCGTGCTTCAAGGCTTGCGGCGGCCAGCAGCAGCGCCGCCTGGCGGCTTGCGTCCGCCATCTGGTGAAGGTCCTTCATCAACACAACCTCCCGTGCATAATATCACAAAGTACATTATAACACGAAAGGCGGGGTCTTGCAATGTGAAATGAAATGTGCTATAATCAAAAACCGTAAAAGTGCACGCGAAATCCTGCTGACGGCAGCGTCCTGCAGGGTGAAGGGAGGCGAGGAACGTGCCGCATCAGAAGGGAACCAAGTCCGTGGCACAGAATCGCAAAGCCTGGCATGACTACTTCGTCGAGGACAAGTACGAGTGCGGCGTGGCGCTTTTCGGCACGGAGGTCAAGAGCATCCGCCAGGGGCGTGTGAACCTCAAGGAATCCTGGGCCCGCATCCGTGATGGCGAGATCTGGGTGGAGGGCATGCACATCAGCCCCTACGAGCAGGGCAACATCTTCAACCGCGATCCCATGCGCTCGAAGAAGCTGC
>JBGVOA010000491.1:0-4974 GCA_045126095.1 Christensenellales bacterium
GGCCCAGGAGGAGGCGGACCTCCCTGCCCAGGAGGACGCGCCCCGGAAGCCGCGCACCCGTAAGGCAAAGACCCCCGACGAACAGGAGGCTCCCGCGCCGGAGGCTGCCCCTGCCAAGCCCCGCACCCGCCGGAAAAAGACGGACAACGAAGCATAAAAGCAGCGCCCTGACCCGCAAAGGCCAGGGCGCTTTCATGTGCGATTTTACTGGCGGATCTCGTCCACCACGGCCAGGGTGACCTCCAGGTCAACATACTCGCCGTCGGGGGCATCCTCGCTGCCGGAGATGTCCAGGATGCCGGGGGCGCGGTACACCTTGATGGCCAGGGTGTCACCGGCGTTGTAGCGGGAGATCTCGCTCTGCAGCTGGGTGGTGGAGGTGATCACAACGCCGTTCACGTCCACGATCAGGTCGCCCACCTGCATGCCGGCGGCTTCAGCGGGGGAGCCTGCCTCCACGTCGGTGATGAACACGCCGTCCGGGATCTGGCCCAGGCGGGCGGCGCGGGAGGAGGTGTTCACATCGGCGATGCCAACGCCCAGGCGGGGCTTGCCGGTGAGGTTGACGGAGTCATTATCGTCCTCCGCGTGATTGGCCTCCGGGGGGATGGCGCGGATGCGGCCGGAAAGCACGTCATCGATCATGGGCTTGACGGCGTTGATCGGGATGCACATGCCGATGCCCTCGATGCTGGAGCCGGAGTAGAAGCTGCCGGAGTACTTGAGGGTGGGGATGCCCATCAGTTCGCCCGTGACGGAGAACATGCCGCCGCCGGAGTTGCCGCTGTTGATGGCAGCGTCCACCTGGATCATGGCGTTGGAGATGGTGGCGCGGCGGCCGTACTTGTCATAGGTTTCGGACTCGATGGCGCGGTTGAGGGCGGACACGACGCCCACCGTGGTGGTCTTGGTGAAGCCCAGGGGGTTGCCGATGCAGATGGCCCAGTCGCCGACCATGAGCGCGTCGCTGTTGCCCAGGCGGACAGGCTCCAGCGGGCAGTCCGGCGCGTAGAGGATGGCCGCGTCGATCACCTCGTCGTAGGTGACGAGGGAAGCCGCGTACTCGGTATCCTCTCCGTCCTCGGTGGAGACGGTCACCTTCAGGCTGCTGGCGTCCTCCACCACATGGAAGTTGGTCAGCACGAAGCCCTCGCCGATCACCACGCCGGAGCCGGTGGCGGCCAGCTCCTCGCGGGATTCGGGGGTCTGCTGACGGCCACCGTAGCCATAGCCGTAGCCGTAACCGAAGCCGTAGCCATAGCCGCCGTAGGTCACCTGCTGGTAGTTGCTGATGCCCACAACGCTGTCGCGCACGTCAGCCACGGCGGCGGTGAAGGGGCTGGTGTGCACCACGGTCACCGTTTCGGTCACTTCTTCGGCGGTGGCGGCGGGTGCAAAGGTGTGGGACATGCCGGAGCCGATCATGATGCAGGCCAGCGCCAGCGCGACACAGCCCAGCATGCGGCGGATGCGATCATTCATAAGGGTACCTCCTTGTGTAATGGAAAAATGGGCATGGAGCCGGTATTCCCTTCCGGCTATGAGATCATTATACCGCAAGTATTTTGCGCCATGATGAACGAACGATGAACATTGGCGCGAAAATTGTAAACATTACCGCCGGGTCAGCACGACGCCCAGGCCCAGCAAAACCCCGCAGACAATGCAGAAGGCCGCGGGCAGCAGCACCTGGCCGATGATGCTCACGCACAGCAGCACCTGCAGGGCCAGGGTGACGAGGATGACGATCAGCATCGGCAGCAGGTCGTTCAGGGCCATTTTGCGGCCGGGGACGGTGAGGGTCAGCGCCAGCAGGGAAGAGAGCGTCAGGCACAGGAGCGTGCCGGCTGCGTCCTGCGCGACCGGGGCGGCGGCGTTCAGCAGCAGGCGCACCAGCAGGCAGGCCGCGCCGATGAGCGCGATCTCGTGCCGCCGGATGGGCCGCGCGCTCACCAGCGAGCCGAAGGACAGGTAGCCTGCCGTCAGCACCGCCGCCGTGCAGGCCACGGAGAGCCTGCCGCCTGCCAGCACGCAGCATATCAGGCAAAGGCCCAGCAGACGGGCAAGTCGCCCCAGCATGAAGGCCATGGTGGAGAAGTGCTCCCGCAGCTCGCGCACGGGGGTGACCAGGTCGTGCTCCTCGTGGCGGATGATGGCCAGGGTGTGCTTGTCCGGGTAGGGGTTGGCGATGCACAGGTGGATGTCGGGGCGGGCGTGGAGGTCGTTGACGTCCAGGTTGCGCCGCAGGACGGGCACGTCCATCTGGCGGGTGCCGTCATCGCGGAGTACCACCGTCACGCCCATCTGTCGCAGCTCGCGCAGCTGCGCGGCGGCCACGGGGTCCACGCTGTCGCCCACGGCGGCCAGGCCCAGGAAGGTGGGCTCGTCGTCGCCCTGGGCATAGGCAAAGGCGTAGAGGTGCTCGCCCATGGAGGACATCTCCTGCGCGGCGCGGCGGATGCGGCTGTGGTCGTCCGCGCCCAGCAGGTGCTCGTCGCCCTCGAAGATGGAGGCGCAGGCGGGCAGCACCGCCTCTGCATCGCCGACGAAGTAGGTGCGCTCCGCGTCCGCCTCCTGCACGGTGAGGCAGGCCATGCCGCCCTCCCGGCGGCGTTCCAGCACGGTCACGCCCTGGCGGACGTCCTTGAGGTGCAGGCCCAGCTGCGCTTCTGCGGCGCTGGTGAGGGCGGCTGCGTCCTGCTTGGGCAGCGCGCCGGTCAGCAGCAGCATCGCCCGACCCAGGAGCAGCTGGCCCTCCTCCTTTTTCATTTCCAGCTGGGGGATGGCCGGCTGAGCGGCGCACAGCAGCATCGGGCCGTGATCGACCAGCGCCGCGTCCACCATCACAATCTCCGCCTGACCATCGCGGGGGGCGGGGCGGCGCAGGTGGCAGCTACGCCACAGGCCGTGCAGATCGCGCAGGTAGATGGCGCAGAGGGCTGCTGCCATCACAATCATGGACAGTACCAGCAGAAACAGCCACACAGGGCCGAAAAACAGCGTGATCACGAGCGCCAGCAGCGCCAGGGCGTAAACCGGCCATCGCTTGCGCTGCAAAAGCCAATGGCAGAGGTTGCAAAGCTTCATGGGGTGCCTCCTGTGGTGTTTTATCGGACGAGGCCGGGAGCGTGCAGGAATTCGCCGCTCCAGACGAGGCTGCCGCCCAGCTCGTCCGCCGTTTCGCTGGCGAAGAAGAAGCGGACGCGCTTCACGCCCAGGTTGACGCACATCGTGTTGACGATGGCATAGGCGGCCAGGCGCTGGGCGGCAGGCTGCTCGCGCAGCTTCTGGGCGCAGCGGGCGGAGAGGTTGATCAGCAGCGTGTCGCCCTGGACGGACAGGCCCAGCACGTCCGCGTCGGTGATGGCCTCGCCAAGCAGGCCGCCGCCGGTGTGCGCGAGGGTCAGCAGCAGCGTGCGGGGATTGCGGATGCTGCGGTAGGGCAGCGCCGCGCTGCGGGAGACGAGCACGCGCTCCTCGGGGCAGTACACATCGGCCTGGGCCATGAGGTAGCCGGTGTAGTCCCCGCGGCTGTGGAGTCCGCCGGGGAAAAGCCGGGATCCGTGGCGCTGGCACACGACGCTGGTGACCGCGCGCTCGCCGGTGATGAGGCAGACCTGCTTCAGGCGGGGCACGAAGGTGGTCAGCGTACAGACCAGCCCGGCGAAAGCGCAGGCGGGGTCTGCGCCGGTTGCGGAGAGCCAGCTGCTCAGGTCACCGGTGAAGCGCAGCGTGGCGCGCAGGTTTCCGTCGGAAAGGACGCTGATCTCCGGCGCGGCGAGCATCAGCTGCGGCAGGGGCGGCAGGTCGCTGGCGGCGGAGAGGCTTTCCGGGCCTGCGGACAGGGCCTCGATCAGCCCCTGCACCAGCTGCTGCGGATGCTGCCCGGCAAAGTCGATCTGCCGGGTTTCCGGGGTGACGCCGCTGCCGTCCGCCAGGGGGAAATACAGCGTGGCCACAGCGGACAGCGGCACGGAGGCAGGCAGCGCCCCCTCAGGGACGCGCCGGGCCAGCAGCAGCTCCCACAATACAGGCAGCGCCTGGCCGGGCTGCGCGGTGATCGCGCCCAGAGGCAGGTAACCCGCCTCATCCATGGCGACGGGAACGCCTGAAACGAGGATGTTGACGTAGGTCACGTCCGGCAGCTCGCAGAGCGTGGCGGCGATGGCCCGGCAGACAGTGTGCAGCTGCTCCCGGGGGAGCTCGGCGGCTGCGGCGGAGAGGTTCACCGTGGCCACGCCGCCGGACACCTCCACCGGATCGCTGCCGGCGGGCACCAGTGCCACCGGGGAAACGGGCCGCATGCGCCCGCCGCCGGGGTGGGACAGCAGCGCCCGCAGGATCGTCTCTGCCGGGTGCAGGCTGTAGGTGAAGGTCAGCTCCTCGTACACGGCCAGGAGCTTCTGGCCGTCCGCCGAGGGCAGATGGAGGGCGGCGGTGGCGGTGTAGTTCAGGCCCACGTCGCCGATGGGGGCGGCAAAGTCAGTAGGCGCGGCCGAAACAGCGGGGCTGACCGGCGCGGCGGAGGGATTCTCCTGCGGGGCTGTGCAGCCGGTGAGCAGCAGCGCGGCCGTCAGCAGGCAGAGGATGCGCTTTCTCACGGCAGATCACCCTCCCTTTCCGTCAGCTGGCTGAGGCTGATGCGCCAGATGCCTCGTTCGCGGTGCAGGCGGAGGGTGGCGGGCGCATTGAACGTCTGGCCGTCCACCAGGCGGGTGAGGGCGACGGCAAACACGGCGGACTGCCCGTCTGCGCTGACGCTGCCTCCGCTGATCTCCCAGGCGGTGAGGGCGGGCAGGGCGGCCATCTGCGCGGCGAAGGTATCATAGCCAGGCCGGGGCGCGCCGGTGGACGCATCCGTGCGGGACAGCCACTGATACAGGCGGGGCCAGTCCTGGCTCTGCCAGCAGTCCAGGAGGATGCGCAGGGTGTTCTGCGCCGTCAGCAGGGCGTTTTCCTCCCGCGTCAGAGGCG
>JBGVOA010000492.1:0-6591 GCA_045126095.1 Christensenellales bacterium
GTAGGAGTCAGCGCTGAACATGTCCTGCAGCTCTTCCAGGTCAAAGCTCATGCCGGAGGAGGCAGAGGCGAAGCTGTCCTCGAAGCTCTCCAGGAAATCCTGAAGATCGAAGCTGCTGCTGGAAAGTGCGTTCATCAGCTCGCGGATCAGGCTGCTCAGGGTGTCGAGGATGCCAAGGCCGTTGAAAAGCACGGACACGGCATACACCGCCAGGTTGAGCATGATGATGCGCTCCAGGTGCATGCGCAGGGTGAAGCTTGCGCGGTCGCGCAGGGTGGGATTGGGTGCGTGGGTCATTGGATATGCTCCTTTCTTTCGTGGATGATGCTGGAGGTATTCGACGCGGAAGGTTCGATTCCTGCTAAAATCCCCCAAAAAGAAGAAAGTCACCAGCAAAAAGCCGCCCGCGGGTCAGGCGGACGGCTCATGGGTCAGGCGAAAAGCTGCTCCAGCTCCTCATACTTTTCGTGGGTGATCAGTGCATCCTGCTGGATGCCCTTGAGGCGCACGATGTAGGTCCAGCGGCCATAGGGCGTGATGTTGCTGATGTAGTTGAGGTTGATGATGTAGCTCTTGTGGCAGCGGAAGAAGACGCTGGGATCCAGGCGCGCCTCAGTTTCAGACAGGCTGTCGCCGGTGACGTAGCGCTCGCCGGTCGTGGTGTAGATGACCGTGGAGCGATCCTCGCGCTGCACCAGCACGATATCCTGCGTGCTGACGAAGGAAACGCCTTCCTTGTGGTGCAGCATGAGGCGCGCGGCGGCCTTGGGCCTGGGCGCAGCGGGAACGGGCAGGGGCGCCTCGTCCTTTTCGGGGTTGAGGCGGTCGCGGGCACGCTCCAGCGTTTGCAGCACGCGCTCCACCTTGAAGGGCTTGATGAGGTAGTCGAAGGCGTAAACCTCGAAGGCGTCGCCCATGTACTGGTCGTGGGCGGTGGCGAAGATGAGGATGATGGAGGGATCCATATCCTGAATCACGCGGGCGGCCTCCACGCCGGTCTTGCCGGGCATCTCCACATCCAGGAAGACGATCTGAGGACGCAGCTGCTCCACCAGCTGGATGCACTCGACGCCGTCCTTCGCCTCGCCCACCAGCTCGAAGCCCTCTACCCGGGCGATCATCTTGCGCTCGATCATGCGCATGGCCTCGTTGTCGTCGGCGATGATGACTCTGATCTTGTCCATTGTGATGTCTCCTTGCGTGTGAAGCTGACGGGGGATTGATTTCTGATACGGGATACGAAATAATTGTGGTGTAGCAGGGGAACCTCTACAGGTGTGTTGCCTTTCGGCTTACGAAAGTCGAAAGGGGGTGAGGGACATGACTCCTTTTGAGACGATCATGATCATCCTGACCTTCGCTGAAATTCTGATTGCAGTGATTGTTCTGCTGAAGAAGTAACGACAAAACCCGCCTGTAGTTGCAGCTACAAGCGGGTTTTCTGAATACCTGTCGATGGCAGATGCCTGGAGAACCCAACCTCTCCTGCTACAAGTATACCCGCTGTCTGCGATTTTGTCAATGGTTGTGGGGGCCTCCTGGCGTGCGTGCCGGGAGGCTTTTTCGTATCCGGCAGCCCGGTGGAGAAAAGGGGAGCCGCCGCTGTGTGCGACAGCTCCCCCGGGGGTGTGTCCTTGCGTCAGTGCTTCCGGCGGTCGCAGGGGCGGGTGAGCACCTCCTGCATCACGAAGGCCCTGACCATCGCGTCGCCCGACCAGTCCAGCGTGAGGCCGGGCTTTTCCGTCATCTCACGCTGAGCGGGCAGCGCATTTGTCAGCTGATCTTCGTGGCAGGGATCCTTGCCTTCCGTGCTGCCTACGCCGAGGCTTCCGGGGGCGTCATGCGTGTCGCAAGCCGGCGCGTAGTGGGTGTGGACGGTCGTCTGCACAGGCTGACGGGGCCCTTCCTCACGGGGGGGCAGCATGCTGGACATGGAGGCCGGCCGAGACGTTGAAGCGGGGCTGGCGTCCGGCCAGGAAACCGGCTTTGCGCTGCCCCCGTAGGGGTGCTTCTGCGCCTGCTGCTTCTTATTTGACGACTTGGAAATGGCGCTGACCACCGCGATGATGATGATCGGTATCAAACCGGCGAGCTCTTCCACAGTCGATCCTCCCTTCCTGAAGTGTCAGGCGCGAGCCTTACTTCTTGTCAGGCTGGGCGACCTGCTGGGGCTGGCTGGCCTTGGCGATGGAATCGCGCATGGTGGTGTCGGCGATGGTGTTCTGCATCTGGTAGTAGTCCATCACGCCCAGCTTGCCTTCACGCAGGGCGGCAGCCATGGCGCGCGGCACTTCGGCCTCGGCCTCCACAACCTTGGCGCGCATCTCCTGCACGCTGGCCTTCATCTCCTGCTCATGGGCGACGGCCATCGCGCGGCGTTCCTCGGCCTTGGCCTGGGCGATGCGGCGGTCGGCCTCAGCCTGGTCCATCATCAGCTGAGCGCCGATGTTGCGGCCCACGTCCACGTCCGCGATGTCGATGGACAGAATTTCGTATGCAGTGCCGGCGTCCAGGCCCTTGGCCAGAACGGTGCGGCTGATCAGGTCGGGGTTCTCCAGAACGGCCTTGTGGCTGTCCGCGGAGCCGACGGTGGTGACGATGCCCTCGCCGACGCGGGCGATGACGGTTTCTTCACCGGCGCCGCCGACCAGACGGCTGATGTCGGTGCGCACGGTCACGCGGGCCTTGGCGCGCAGCTCGATGCCGTCCTTGGCGATGGCGGCGACCACGGGGGTCTCGATGACCTTGGGGGTAACGCTCATCTGCACGGCCTGGAACACGTCGCGGCCGGCCAGGTCGATGGCGCAGGCCTTCTCGAAGGGCAGGTCGATGTTGGCGCGCTGGGCGGCGATCAGGGCGTTGATGACGCGGTCGACATTACCACCGGCCAGCAGATGGGTTTCCAGCTGGTTGATGGTCACGTTCAGGCCAGCCTTGCGGGCCTTGATCAGCGGGCTGACCAGGCGCTTGGGCTGCACGCGGCGGATCTTCATGCCCACCAGAGAGCCGATGGAGACATGCACGCCGCTGGCCAGGGCGCTGATCCACAGGCCCAGGGGCACAAAGCTGAGGAAAATGCAGATGGCGATGAAAACGAGTGCAATGATGAGAACAATCCAACCCATGGGATCCATAGTGTTACCTCCCTATTCTTATTTGCCGCAGAAGCGGCGGTTGCCATTGGAAAGGGCGTTACGCTCTGCGCACGAGGATCTTCTGGCCCTCGACGCGGATGATGCGCACGGTCACGCCGGCGGGGATGTAATCGCCCTCGCTGGAGACGTTCATGCGCACGCCGTCGAAATCGGCGATGCCGGTGGGCCGCAGGACGGTGCTGGTCGTGCCCTCACGGCCGACGAAGACCTCCATGTCCTCAGCGGAACGATAACCGGCTTCGTTGCTTTCCGTTTCGTGCAGGATCAGCGTGCTCTTGCCCAGCTTGCCCTTGCTCAGGCTCCTGAGCGATGTGGAGATGGCGATGGCCAGCACCGCCAGCACAATCAGCAGCAGGCCCAACGTGGCCATGGGGCCGTGGGTGAACCAGGTGATGACCAGCGCGATGACCTCCAGCACGCAGCCGGTGATGCCCGGCGCGCCGAAGCCTGGCATGAAGGCCTCCAGGATCAGGAAGCCGATGCCCGCCAGGAAGCAGACGATGATCGGCAGGTTTTCGGCACAGAAATTCAGAAATTCAGTCACTGTGATGTCCTCCTTTCTTTGAGGATGCGGGGCGGGCCCGCTCGTTTACCACGCTTGCAGTATAGCACAAGCCTTTTCGTTTGACCATAGGGTTTGCTCCAAAGATACATTTTCGCGTCTGAAATGACAGGAGGACGGTGGGTGAGGCCTGCGCTGCGGTGAGGCAAAGCCGGTCAAACCCGTCACCTGTCCGCCAGCGCCGCCTTCAGCGTCGTCAAATCCGCCTGATACACCTCCTGCAGGCTGCGGTTATAGATGATGCTCGCCGGGTGATACAGCGGGAACAGCGCGAAGTCCGCCGATTGCTTCTCATGGGCGACGGAAACCCGCTGCATTTCCCCGTGGACGCTGCCGATGACGGCCTTCGCGCCCATGAGGGCCTTGAGGGGCACGTTGCCCAGCGTCACGATGAGCCGGGGCTGCACCAGCAGAATCTCCTCCATCAGGAAGGGCGTGAACAGCGCCAGCTCCTCCCGGCTTGGCGGACGGTTCGACACGCGGCCCTTGTCGCTGACCTTCGTCGGGCGGATCTTGACCACGTTGGTGATGTACAGCTCCTCGCGCTGAAGCCCCACGGTGTCCAGGAAGCCGTCCAGGTTCTTGCCCGCTTTGCCCACGAAGGGACGGCCCTGCAGCGTTTCCTGCTCGCCGGGCGCTTCGCCAATGAGCATGATGGCGGGCTGCTGATGGCGCCCTTCACCAAAGACGAGCACCTTCTCCTCCGCGGGCCAGAGGGAGGAAAAGAAGCGGGTCAGTTTCTGCTGAAAATCCTGCATGCGGAAAACCTCCGTGGTCTGGATTGAACTATTTTGCCCTCACGCCTGCGGGTAATGCAGCGTCCAGGTCATGCCGTCCTCGGCGCAGATGGCGTCCGGGAAGACAGCGGTGGCGTTGGGCAGGAACTCCTGCGGGTCGTCGATGCTGGTGCTGAAGTGGGTCAGGACGAGCTGTCCGGCCTCCGCGTCGCGGGCCAGCGCGGCGGCCTCGCGGTAAAGCATGTGGTGATTCTTGATCGCCAGCGGGTGCTTCTCCTCCTGGCCGTACATGCCCTCCAGGATCATCATATCGCAGCGGAAGCCCAGGTCGGCGATGGCGTCCACAGGGCGGGTGTCGGTGGCGTAGAGCACGGAGATGCCGGGGCGGGGCGCGCCCATCACGTCCTCCGGGCGGAAGGTGCGGCCGTCCTCGGTGACGGTTTCACCGTGCTGAAGGCGCTTCCACAGGTGAACGGGAACGCCGGCTTCCCGCGCCTTCGCCGGGTCGAAGGTCGCCGCGCGGGGCAGGTGCAGCCGCCAGCCCAGGCAGGGCATGCCGTGATCCAGCGAGAAGGGCGTGATGGTGAGGCCGATGAGCTGGAAGGGGGACAAATCGTCCTTCAGCTCATGCAGCACGACGGGGAAGGTCAATTGCGGCGCGATGACGCGCAGTCCGCCGACGATGTAGGGTAGCCCCGCCGGGCCGTAAATGTGCAGGGGCTCCGTCCGCATGGCCTTGGTTAGCGCCAGCAGCATCCCCGGCAGGCCGGAGACGTGGTCGGCGTGGTAGTGGCTGATGAGGATGCCGTCGATGCACTGCATGCCCCAGCCGAGCTTCTGCACGCCCACCTGCGTGCCCTCGCCGCAGTCGATGAGCAGGCTCCGCCCGTTCACGCGGACGTACAGGCTGGAAAGGGCGCGGTCAGGCAGGGGCATGGTACCGCCGGTGCCAAGGGTGCAAAGGTCGAGCATGGCATAATCCTCCCAATTCGGAATACCTGCTTTTTCGCCGCGGGGCAGGGAAAATCCTGCGCCAAAACAGGAAAAGAGCCGCGCCTTTTGCGGACGCGGCCCCGGGAATACGATTTACTTGACCTTGCGCAGCTCCTTGACGAGGCGCGGGGCAATGAAGATGCCGATGACGATGCACAGGATGCACTCCGGCAGCATGTAGGCGGCGTTGTACCCGGCAGAGTAGACGGCGGGGTGCATGCCCTCGGGTGCCCACTCGGCGTAGAAGACCACGCCGGAGGTGAAGGAGGCGAGGAAGCGGCCGAAGCAGCCCAGCAGGAAGCCGAGGGACAGGCCCTTCTTCTCGTTCTCCATGCGGTTGAACAGGCCCGCCAGACCCAGCAGACCGAAGGCGATGGGGTAGTCCAGCAGGTTCGGGATCGCACCCGTCCACAGCCACTGGCCGCCATCGAGGATGAACTGCATCACGCCGTAGAGCGCGCCCAGCGTCAGGCCGGGAATGGTGCCGTACACATAGGCGAAGAGCAGCAGCGGCAGCATGCTGGCAGGGGTCAGGGAGCCGCCCATGGGCATGGGCAGGAGCTTGATGAGGCTGAGCACCGATGCCAGCGCCATGCACATCGCGCCCACAGACATGGTGCGGGCCGTCCAGAAGGACTTGCCGGACTTGCGGCGCAGGAGCACGAAGACGGCGATACCGCCGGCGAGCAGGGCCGCCATCAGCAGCCAGCCGCCCAGGGACATCTCGGCCACGTCCTCAAACATGTTGGTGAAGAATTCTTTCATGGGTGAAAATCCTCCTTTGCGACGCATCCTGTCAAGCCGGAGTTTCCCCGGCTCTTACGCAAATGAAAAACCCGCGTGTTCAACGCGGGAAAGCAGGATACTTCGCGCAGGCCTTTTCCGGACGATCCGCCTGAGGATCGCGGGGAAAAACACGAAGCGGCCGCTTCCCTACGGTAGGATGACCTACACAGGTTCCAAGGGTGTATCTCAGCGGCGACGGTTCCCCGTGCCGCACCCCCAGCGGTGGATGCGATTTTCGTGTTCTATTATAGCATATGCTGGCGGATTGTCAATGCTTTTTTGCGGGGGATGATTTATCGGTTGAGGACTCCCTCGGAGAACGGAAAGCAGGACGATAGCGCCCTTGCGGAAGGGCATG
>JBGVOA010000493.1:0-2864 GCA_045126095.1 Christensenellales bacterium
ACGCGCTGCACCTTCTCCGGATCGCTCTCCAGGCGGCCGATCTCCAGGGGCTTTTCCGGACGGATGACAAATACGCTGCCCTCCGCCTCCATTTGCCCGATCTGCGCCAGCTGCTCATTGTACATTTCATGCCGCCTTTCCAGCGTGCGGACAAAGGCGGGATATTTCCGGTAGACGAGCCTGGCCAACGCGGTCATCTCCGGCTTTTTCCGGTAGGAGGCGTCCCGCGTGAGCACCACCACGTTCCGGCCGTAGCCCATGCGGCGGAAGGCCTCCGCGGGGATGGAGTCCGCGCAGCCGCCATCCAGGTATTTGCGGCCGTCCAGCGTCACGATGCGGGAAAAGTACGGCAGGGACGCGGAGGCCCGCAGGTACTCGATCTGCCCGCGCATGTCCGTCAGGCGGACATACTCCGCCTTGCCCGTTTCCACATCCGTGCACACCACCCAGTAGGGCGTGGGATTGCGCAGGAAGCCCTCGTGATCGTACACATCCAGCTTGTCCGGCAGCTCGTGGTAGCAGAAATCCGCACCCACGACGTCGCCGGTCTTCAGCCAGCTGCGCAGGGACATGAAGCGCGGGTCGCTGACGTATTTGCGGTAATAGCGGATGGAGCGGCCCTTCTGCCCCGACAGGTAGGAGCAGGCATGGATGGCCCCGGCAGACACGCCGATCACGCCGTCAAAGGTCAGGCCTTCCTCCATGAATACATCCAGCACGCCTGCGGTGTAAATGCCCCGTACGCCGCCGCCCTCCAGCACCAGGCCGGTTCTGTTCGCCATTGCGTCCGCCTCCCCGAAAATGCGTATCAACCTTCATTATACCGCTTTTCGCGCGGCTGCGTCAACCACTTTTCCGGCGTTCATTCCGTCGGATTTTGCGTTTTGGCAGGAATCCGCCCCCCGCGTGGCGAATAGATAGGAAACTTACATTTCCGATTGGAGGCAATACCCCATGGCAAAGAAGAACCTCACCCCCGCTGAGCGCGAGCGCATCCGGCAGGAGGCCGCACAGCGCCGTAATGCAAAAGAAAACAAGCAGTTCTGGATTCTGGTGGGTATCACTCTCATTGTGGCACTGGTTATGTTCCTTGTGCCGATGTTCAGAAACCTCTCAGAATATCCGGGGCATATCCGTAATCTGAACAAGGTGCAGGCCAGCTGGGTTGTGCACGACCTCAACCCCCGCACCAACTTCAACAAGGGCACCAGCAATGAGGACAATGCTCCTGACATCCGCAAGCCACGCTACTTCCATCTGGCCAGCATGAATACCCCTGAAGGATACGTGCAGGAAGAGAACTTCACCTTCAGCAGCGACGATAACGATCGCGACCTGCACTTTACCGCCAAGGAGCCCGGTGGTATGCTGGAATCCGTTCACGTGGTGGGCATCCCCAATAAAGATGCAAAGAAGCATGCCACCGACGTGACGCAGACGCTCTCGGCCAACAACATGACCAGCGAAATCGTCGAAGCCACGATCAATGGCATCGACCTGCTGTATACCGTCACCTGCTACCCGCGGTCCGACGCGGAAGCTTATACCACCCTGACCCTATATCTGGATACCCCTCAGGACGCATGCGTCATAATGATGCTGTCTTCCTACGTACTCCCGACTGATCAGCAGCCCACTACCGAGGCCCTCCTCGCTGAGGCCCAGACCCTGCTGGCCGGGCTGACCATCATCGACTGATTCCGAACAATATGAAACCCGCCCTCCGACACGCAGCCGGAGGGCGGGTTTTGTGTGCAGCTTACGCCTGGCCGGACATCGCCGCCGCCTTTTTGCGGCGCAGCACAGCCTGTATGTAGAAGTACACCTGGTAGAACACCGCGATGTAAATGAAAAACAGCAGGATCACGCCCAGGGGATAGAGCAGCGGCGAGCCGCCGACGAGGTTGTAGAGGATATCGTAGGGCGTGCCGTCGCCGCGCATGAGGAACATGTAGTTGCAGCCTGCGATCTTGTTGACCAGGTAGGCCGGAACGCAGAAGGCCATGATGATGGCATAGGTGACGGGGATGTTGTGCCGCTTCATGCTGCTCATGCCGGAAATGAGGATGTACAGGGCTGCAAAGCCGGAGATGGCGTGGGTGAGGCCCGAGATCACATTGTCCGCCGACAGAACCGGATAGGCATTGTAGTTCTGGCCCGCGCCATAGGTGCCCAGCAGCGCGCCCAGGAGGCCGAAGATGGACACGAAGTCCAGCGCCGCCTCCCGCAGCCGCCCCTTGGAGAAGGCTGCCAGGGGAATGGCGATCAGCTGCACGCTGCACAGGAACAGCGGCAGCAGGTTGATGATGGCGTCAAAACCATCGTCGATGCAGCGAGCTGCGATCTTGATCAGTTCAAAGCTGTCGATGGCAATGGCCGATACGATCAGCACCAGGTTCTTTTCCTTCTCCGTGCGGTGACGGTTTCTCCGCCCCAGCAGCACCGCTGCCAACGCCATGATGACCAGCAGCGAGGTGACAAAGGTCAGGTGCTGCCAGGACATATATCCTTCCGGGTTGCGCAGGTAGCCCCCGATGCCGAAAAATTCACGAATCATTTCCATCTTACAGGATTCCTCCGGAACAGTGAGATCATCGTCGTTTTGTGTCGGTTTACGACGGAAATACTATCACAAATTCCCGCATTTGTATAGTCCTGCTGTAAATTTTCCTGCATATCACTGCTGATGGGCGGCATTGATGGCGTTAATGTCCTCAGCACGGCGCGGCGGGACGCAGTAGGGGCAGGCGTCCAGCTCATCGTAGGGGGCGGTATCCAGTTCGCCGTAGGTGAAGGCGGTCATGGGCTCGTAGCGGTCCTTCACGCCATAGCAGGAGGGACTGTCATGGTAGTTCTGGCCTCCC
>JBGVOA010000494.1:0-2110 GCA_045126095.1 Christensenellales bacterium
AGGCGGTACACCGCGGCAAAGCGGACATACGCCACGTCGTTGACGGACTTGAGCTCCTGCATGACCATGTCGCCGATGCGCTGGGAGGTCACTTCGCCTTCCATGCTGGCGTAGGCGGACTGCTCAATGCGGGCCGTCATAGCGTCGATCTGGTTCATGGAGACAGGCAGCTTCTCGCAAGCATGGACGATGCCGGCCTTGATCTTCTGCGCATCGAAGGCTTCACGGCGGCCATCGCGCTTGACGACCATCAGCGGCACCAGCTCGATCTTCTCATAGGTGGTGAAACGGCGGCCGCAGTTGATGCACTCGCGGCGGCGGCGGATAGAGGTACCTTCCTCAGTGGGACGGGAGTCAATGACCTTGCTGTCCAGACAATTGCAGTATTGGCATTTCATGGGGAGGCCCTCCTGCGTAGATGCGTTGTGGTTACATTAGGCGTATTATACCACATTTGGGGGATTTCGTAAAGGGGGAATTTCTCCCCTTACAGCTCCTCGCACTCCTCCAGCCACAGGGCAGATTGTGCATCGGAAGGCATGCTCCACGCGCCGCGAGGGCTCAGGCTGATGGAGCCCACACCCACGCCGTCGGGCATGCAGTTGCGCTTGAACTGCTGATTGAAGAACCGCCGGTAGAAGTTCTTCAGCCACTTGAGAATGGTCGCCTGGTCAAAATCATCCTTGAAGGCAATGCAGCACATCTCATAGATCTTCGCAGGAGCAAAGCCATAGCGCACAGCGTAGTACAGGAAGAAATCATGCAGCGCGTAGGGGCCAACCAGATCCTCCGTCTGCTGGGCGATGTTGCCCTTTTCGTCCGGGGGCAGGAGCTCGGGACTGATGGGGGTCTCCAGGATGCGCTCCAACACCAGCGCGCTGGAGGCGAACTCCTCCATTTCGCTGACGGTGCGGGTCACCCAGCGCACCAGCGTTTTGGGCACGCCGCCGTTGACGCCGTACATGCTCATGTGGTCGCCGTTGTAGGTGCACCAGCCCAGGGCGATCTCGGACAGGTCGCCGGTGCCCAGCACGATGCCGCCAAATGCGTTGGACAGATCCATCAGCACCTGGGTGCGTTCACGGGCCTGGGCATTTTCATAGGTCACGTTGTGGACGGCTTCATCATGGCCAATATCCGCAAAGTGCTGGCGGACGCTGTTGTGGATGCGCACTTCCTTCTGGGTAACGCCGAGGCTGGTCATCAGATCCAGCGCGGACTGATAGGTCCAGTCCGTCGTGCCAAAGCAGGGCATGGTTACGCCCAGGATATTGGTGCGGGGCAGCCCAAGAATATCCGCCGCGCGGCAGGCCACCAGCAGCGCCAGGGTGGAGTCCAGGCCGCCGGAGATGCCCACAACAATCTTGCCGCCGGTGATCTGCATGCGGCGAGCCAGTCCATGGGCCTGAATGTCGAAGATTTCCCGGCAGCGGCGGGTGCGGGCGCTGCGTTCCTCGGGGATGAAGGGCAGCTTTGGGATACGCAGGTCGGGCAAGATGTCGTCGGGGAGGTAGGCATCATGGTCAACGCTCGCTGCAGGAATGGCCCTGCCATACATGCTGGCTGCTGCACCAAAGGTATTCTGACGGGTACGATTGATACGGATGGCTTCCACATCAATGTCTGCAATCAGCAGATAGTTGTCTGCAATCAATTCGGGCTGGGCCTTGATTTCCTTGCCGCAGGAGGCAGCCATGCTGAAGCCTGCGTAAAGCTCATCCGCAGAGGACTCGCCCCAACCTGCAGATGTGTAAACATATCCGCACAGGCAGCGGGCGCTCTGCTGCAGGATGGTCTGGCGCAGCGCATCGCGGCGGCCTACCTTCTCACCCATGGCCGAAAGGTTGAGGATCACATCCGCTCCACCCAGCGTCAGCAGGGTCGAGGGAGCCAGGGGCGCTGTCAGATCGCCGCCCACTTCAATACCGAAGGTCACGCCGTCGAGACTGGTGAAAAGCTGTTCCGTACCCAGCATTGCATCAAAATCGAAGCCATACTGATCCAGCCAGAGCTCCTCCTCCAATTCCGCGCCGCTGCGGAACCAGCGCGCATCCGCGTCCAGGCAGGTTTTGGGCACAACGCCGCGCACAACGCCCTCGCTGATCACCAC
>JBGVOA010000495.1:0-2334 GCA_045126095.1 Christensenellales bacterium
ATCAAGGGCGGCGACATCGAGAAGGAAGCCTACACCGGCGACGGCGAGATGGTCAACTCCGACTTCCTCAACGGCTGCACCAACAAGAAGGAATCCATCGAGAAGGTGCTGGTCGAAATCGAAAAGCGCGGCTGCGGCAAGGCCGGCGTGCAGTATAAGATGAAGGACTGGGCCTTCAACCGTCAGCGTTACTGGGGTGAGCCCATCCCGCTGATCCACTGCCCTCACTGCGGCGTGGTGGCCGTGCCCTACGAGGAGCTGCCCCTGCAGCTGCCCGAGGTGGACGACTTCCAGCCCGGCACCGACGGCAAGTCCCCCCTGGCTCACATCGAGAGCTTCGTGAAGTGCAAGTGCCCCAAGTGCGGCGCGGCGGCTGAGCGCGAGACCGACACCATGCCCCAGTGGGCCGGTTCCTCCTGGTACTTCCTGCGCTACTGCGATCCCCACAACACCGAGGCCTTCGCCTCCAAGGAAGCCCTCGACTACTGGATGCCCGTTGACTGGTACAACGGCGGCATGGAGCACGTCACCCGTCACCTGCTGTACAGCCGCTTCTGGCATCAGTTCCTGTACGACCTGGGCGAGGTCAGCTGCCCCGAACCCTACCTGAAGCGCACCGCGCAGGGCCTGATCCTGGGCACTGACGGCGAGAAGATGTCCAAGTCCCGCGGCAACGTGGTGAACCCCGACGACATCATCGACGATATCGGCGCGGACGCCTTCCGCGTGTACGAGATGTTCATGGGCGCCTTCGACCAGGCGATTCCGTGGTCCACCAACGGCGCGAAGGGCTGCAAGAAGTTCCTGGACCGCGTCTGGCGTCTGCAGGAAGTGATGACGGAGGACGAGGGCTACTCCGACAAGCTGAAGTACACCGTCCACGCCACCATCAAGAAGGTCACCGAGGACTTCGAGGCCATGAAGTTCAACACCGCCATCGCCCAGATGATGACGCTGGTGAACGAGATGTACGCCGCCGGCTCCGTGACGAAGGGCGAACTGAAGACCCTGCTGGCCCTGCTCAACCCCGTTGCGCCCCACATCACTGAGGAAATGTGGCGCAACCTGGGCGAGACCAACGATCTGGCCTACGCCGCCTGGCCCCAGTGGGATGAGAAGGCCCTTGTCCGCGACGAGGTCGACATCGCCCTGCAGATCGGCGGCAAGACCCGCGGCCGCATCATGGTGCCCGCCACCATGACCAAGGAGTCCGCCGAGGCGGAGATCCCGCAGCACCCCGATGTGCAGAAGTACATCGCCGGTAAGACTGTGGTGAAGGTCATCTTCGTCCCCGGCCGCATCGTCAACCTGATCGTCAAGTAAACATTCCGTCCCCTTCCGGTTCGCCGGAGGGGGATTTTTCTGCGTTTTCCCCAGAAGGCTTGACAGGTGACCATCTGGTCACTATAATGGAGGTGACCGAGCGGTCACCTGCCGCTTACATGGAGGACACAATGGAAAATACGACCCGCGAAAGGATCCTTGATACGGCGCTGATCCTCTTTGCCGAGAAGGGCTACAAGGGCGCAAACCTGCGTGACTTGGCCGCCCGGCTGCTGCTGAGCAAGTCCGCGCTGTACAAGCATTACGAGAGCAAGGAGGCCATCTGGAACGCCCTGCTGGACAAGATGGAAGCCTACTATGCCCGTCATTTCGGCTCGGCGGACAACCTGCCGCCCACGCCGGATTCCTGCGAGGCGCTGCTGGACATGAGCATGCGCATGATCCGCTTCACTGTGCTTGACCCTCAAATTATCCTCACCCGCAAGCTGCTGCTCACCGAGCAGTTCCACGACGCCCGCGTCTGCCGCCTGGCCACGAAGCATTTCCTGGAGGGCACGGCGGGCATCTACGCCAAGGTCTTCGAGGGCATGATGGACAAGGGGCTGCTGAAGCGGGCCGACCCCGCCATGCTGGCCTTCGGTTTCACCGCGCCCATCTCCGCGCTGATTCACCTGTGCGACCGCGAGCCGGACAGGCGCGGGGAGGCTTTCGCACGGATGGAGGATTTCGTGCGGCACTTCCTTTCGGTTCATGCGATGTGAGGGGCTGCCATGCGATACGAAATTCCGTTCACCTTCCACGGCAAAACGAACCGCGTCACCGTGGATTACGCCGCCATGGCCGATCCCCGCGCCGCTGCCTTTGACATTCTGAACCTGCCCTTCGCTCCCAGCGCCTGCAGGGGCTATCCCATGCTGCATGCGCATTTCGGATCGCTGTCCCTGACGGGATATGAGCGCTACTGCGGGTGGATTCAGGTGATCCGCCGGGAAGATTTCCGCGGCGCAGAGGAACAGGCACACGTCTCTTATGAGCTGGACGTCCCGGAGG
>JBGVOA010000496.1:0-4017 GCA_045126095.1 Christensenellales bacterium
GAGTTGGCTTTCCCTTTGGGTTGTCTGCTCTTGCTGCGTGCCTCCGGCGGGGAGGGCTTACGCAGCCCTCCACCTGCGCAAGGAGCTTCGCCCCTTGACCCGTTTTCGCGATTGAGTTGAATGCCTCCGGTTGGAGTACGCGCGCGTGGAGCTTAATGCTTCACGGATTCCGCGCCTTTGCCTGCAATGGCGATGCAGGGTTTCTGCGTCAGCACCTGCTGCGCGGCAGCCATGACCTTCTCCATCGTCAGACCCTCGATGCGTGCGATGGTCTCCTCGTGCGTGGTGGGCTTGCCCCGCAGGAGCGTTGAGCGGCCCATCCCCTGCATGCGGCTGCCGGGGCTCTCCAGGCCCATCAGGTAGCCAGCACGCAGCTGCGTCACGCTGTCGCGGAATTCCTTCTCCGTAATGCCCTCGCGCAGGAGTTTATCCAGCTCGCCATGGATCTCGCCCAGCACCAGCTCCGCATTCTTCGGGTTCACGCCCGCATAGATGCCGAAGGTGCCAACGCCCTGGTAGGTGTTGGGGTAGGAGTAGACCGAGTAGGCCAGGCCCAGATCCTCGCGGATGCGCTGGAACAGGCGGCTGGACATCGCCCCGCCCAGCACGCCGCTGACCACCGCCAGCGGGTACACGCCCTCGCTGCCGAAGGCCATGCCGGGGTAGCCGACGCAGATGTGCATCTGCTCCGTGTCCTTCTCGCGCAGGCTGTTCACGCCCGTGTGCACCGTCCACCGGGGCATCACGATGGGGCTGACGTCGTTGCCCCATGCGCCGAAGAACTCCTCCATCAGCGCCAGCACGCGGTCAGGATCGTAGTTGCCCGCGAGACTGATGACGGTCTCCTTCGGGCCGTAGTGTTTCCTGCGGAAGGCCAGCAGGTCGTCCCGGGTGTAGGCGGAAACCTGATCCGCCGGGCCGAGGATGGGCCTGCCGGGCGCCTGAGAACCAAACTGCGCCGCAGAGAGCATGTCGTGCACGAGATCCTCCGGAGAGTCCTCGTCCATGGCGATCTCCTCCAGGATCACGCCGCGCTCCTTTTCCAGCTCCTTCTCGTCGATGGTAGCGCCCGTCACCAGGTCAGCCAGGATATCCACCGCCAGGGGCAGATCCTCGTCGATCACCTTGGCGTAGAAGCAGGTGCAGTCGCGGCCGGTGAAGGCGTTGAGCTGACCGCCCACGGCGTCCATCTCCTCGGCGATCTGCCGGGCGGTACGCTTCTGGGTGCCCTTGAAAACCATGTGCTCCAGGAAGTGGCTCAGGCCGTTCTCCCGAGGCTCCTCCATCATCGAGCCGACATGCATCCACGCGCCGATGGAAACCGAGCGCAGGAAGGGCAGCCGCTCGCCGACCACCCGGAGGCCATTGGACAGAACCCATTCATCACGCATGCGTCCATTCGCTCCCATGCTGTTTTTCTCTATCATTTCCATCCTTGCCCTTTCTCATGCCTGTAAAAGAAAATCGCAAAAGCCCAGCCTGTGGACTTTTGCGAATGTGTTTTGCTTGTGTAAATCCGCTGCATCAGCCCTGCCGGGGACACCTCATCAGTTGCTCAAGGCGACAGCTTCCCCTCAAGGGGACATGCTGCTCAACTGTTCCGGTGCTTTCCACCTCATCAGTCGCCCAGGGCGACAGCTTCCCCTCAAGGGGACATGCTGCTCGACTGTTCCGGTGCTTTCCACCTCATCAGTCGCCCAGGGCGACAGCTTCCCCTCAAGGGGAAGCCGGGAGAACGTCGCCGCCGGAAGATCTCTCCCCCGCGCCGCAGCGCTCTCAAATCCAGCCAGGCAGAAGCCAACTCCAGCGCGGCTCCCCCTCCGCGAGCCGTGCCCGCGCCATGCACCCACCGTGCATCGTGCGACGCGCAACCATGCCACACAAACACGGCGCACAACCCACAAAGGAACCCTGCACAAACACCCGAGAAAGGGAGTCCAGAGGGTCGAATGACCCTCTGGCAGGGTCAAGGGGCAGAGCCCCTTGCATCCTCCTTAGTTGCGGCTGTCGCGGCGGGGGGGACGGTTGCCGCGGAAGCCCTCGGAGCGGCGGGGCTCCTCGGAGCGGGCGGTGTACTCGATGTCGTTGCGGATCAGGTTCACGCGGCCCTGAGCGTCGATCTCGTTGACCTTGACCTCCAGCTCGTCGCCGATGTTGACCACATCCTCGACCTTCTCCACGCGGTGGTTGGCCAGCTTGGAGATGTGGATCATGCCGTCCTTGCCGGGCAGCAGCTCGACGAAGGCGCCGAAGTTCATGATGCGCACGACCTTGCCGGTGTACACCTCGCCAACCTCGATGTCCTTGGCGATGCCCTCGATGATCTTGCGGGCCTTGGCAGCAGCCTCCGCGTCGGGAGTGCTGATGAACACGCGGCCGTCGTCCTCGATGTCGATCTTCACGCCGGTCTCGGCAATGATCTTGTTGATCATCTTGCCGCCGGGTCCGATGACCTCGCGGATCTTCTCGGGGTTGATGGTGAAGCGGACGATCTTGGGCGCCCACTGGTTCAGCTCCGCACGGGGAGCCTCCAGGCACTCCAGCATCTTGCCCAGGATGAACAGACGGCCCTGCAGCGCCTGATGCAGCGCGGTGCGCAGGATGTCGCGGTCGATGCCGGCGATCTTGATGTCCATCTGGATGGCGGTGATGCCGTTCATGGAGCCGGCCACCTTGAAGTCCATGTCGCCCAGGAAGTCTTCCAGGCCCTGGATATCGGTCAGCACAACGACCTTATCGGACTCATTGTCCTTGATCAGGCCCATGGCCACGCCCGCAACAGGCGCGTGGATCGGCACGCCCGCGTCCATCAGGGACAGGGTGGAGCCGCACACGGAGGCCATGGAGGAGGAGCCGTTGGAGGACAGGATCTCGCTCACCAGACGCAGCGCGTAGGGGAACTCCTCCTCGGTGGGGATGACGGGCAGCAGAGCGCGCTCCGCCAGAGCGCCGTGGCCGATCTCGCGGCGGCCGGGGCTCTTCAGACGGCCAGCCTCGCCGGTGGCGTAGGGCGGCATGTTGTAGTGGTGGATGTAGCGCTTGAAGTCCTCGTTGGACAGGCCGTCCAGGATCTGGCCCTCAGAGGTGGAGCCCAGGGTGGTGACGGTCAGCGCCTGGGTCTGGCCGCGGGTGAACACGGCAGAGCCATGGGTACGGGGCAGCACGCCGACTTCGCACCAGATGGGGCGGATGTCGGTCACGCCACGGCCGTCAGGACGGATGCCCTGATCAAGGATCTTGCGGCGCATGATCTCCTTGTTCAGGTAGTACAGCGCATCGCCGATCTCGCTCTCGCGGCCCTCGAACTGAGCACCCAGAGCCTCCAGGGTCTCGGCCTTCACCTGCGCCTCGCGAGCCTGACGCTCCTCACGCGCGGTGGTGTCGAACACCCACTTGCACTTGTCGTAAGCGAACTCGCGCACGGCGGCCTTGATGTCGTCGCCGGTCACAACCAGGTTCACCTGGGCCTTCTCCTTGCCAATCTCGGCAATGATGGCGTCCTGGAAAGCGATCAGCTTCTTGATCCACTCGTGGCCGAACATGATGGCCTCGAGCATGACCTCCTCGGACACCTCGTGAGCGCCAGCCTCAACCATCAGCACCGCGTCGCGGGTACCGGCAACGGTCAGGTGCATCTGGGAGCGCTGCATCTGCTCATCGGTGGGGCAGCAGACGTACTCGCCGTCGATCAGGCCGACCACAACGGAGCCGGTGGGGCCATTCCACGGAATGTCGGACACCGCCAGAGCGATGGAGGAGCCGATCATCGCGGGGATCTCCGGGGGAATGTTCTTGTCAACGGACAGGATGGTGGCAACCACCTGCACATCGTTGCGCATGCCCTTGGGGAACAGGGGGCGCAGGGGACGGTCGATCAGGCGGCAGGTCAGGGTCGCCTTCTCGGTGGGACGGCCCTCACGCTTGATGAAGCCGCCGGGGATCTTGCCGGCCGCGTACTGCTTCTCCTCCACGTCAACCGCCAGAGGGAAGAAGTCAACGCCGGGACGGGCGGTGGGG
>JBGVOA010000497.1:0-3573 GCA_045126095.1 Christensenellales bacterium
CCGGACGAGCGGTATATGCTGCTGGGTACCTGGGCGGTGACGCTGCAGGACTTGCCAGCGGATGTCGTAATGCTGGCGGTGATGCAGTTAGTATCGCAGTCGAAATGGATGCCCACGGTGGCAGAGATACGCGAGAAATGCCGGGAGATCCATTATGCCGCTGCGACACCAGATACAGCTTACGACATGATGCTGGCGAACGGGATGCAGTTTACTCCGGAACAGCAGCGGGAGCATGACCGCCGTGAAGCCAAGCGGAAGTACATTGCGGAGGCCACGAAGCATCTGCGCAACGAGGATAATGGTGCGTTGACGCTGGACAGTCTGCTGGTGAATCCGGCGTTTGAGGGGATTGGTACGGGGAGGCCGAGCTTTATGCTGCAGAGTGGCACCATATCGAATGCTCTGCAAGTGAAATAACGGCTTGATGTTTTCTATGCAGAACGGTATAATGGACAATAGAGAAGTAGCGTATATTTATCGAACCTTGTGCGACTAGGAGGACATATATGAACATCATCAAGTATCACAAACTTGTTCGCGACCGCATCCCAGAGATCATTGAATCTGCGGGGAAAAAGTGTATCTGCACGGAACTCTCTGATGAAGCATACATCGCTATGCTGGATGCCAAGCTGAATGAAGAACTGGCAGAGTATCAGGAGAGCAAGTCCCTTGAGGAACTGGCCGACTTGCTGGAAGTCATGCAGGCGACTGTGATTGCCCGGGGCTACACCCTCGATGAACTAGAACACATCCGTGCAGAGAAGGCTGCCAAGCGTGGCGGCTTTGCCAAGCGTCTGCTGCTGGAGGAAGTGCAGGAACCCTGATCGCCGAAAAGAGGGATACGAATGACGACCTATCATGCAGCTTCCGGCAGCGTTGCGGAGGATCTGTTTATTGAGCTGTTCAGCGATACCTTTGGAGCCGAGAAGGCGGGGTATCTCTATTCGCAGTATCATTTTTACGACATCTACCAGAATAGCCGGTATGCGGACTTTGTGCTGGAGAATGGCCCTCGCAGGATTGCCATCGAGATTGATGACGAAGCGTCCCATAACCGCCAGATCGTCTCATCGGGCAAGTTCTACGACGATCTGCTAAAGCAGAACAGTATGGTGCACCTGGGCTGGGATGTCTACCGCTGGGCTGTCCGGCAGATGCAAATGCAGCCGGATGTCGTGAAGGATGAGCTGAGAATCTTCCTCGGTAATCATCCGCAGTTCAAGGCGATTGAGGACTACCTGCCCCAGCAACGTGGCAAGGCGCTGGATGGCGCAAAGCTGGAGCTCAAGAACCACCAGAAGGAAGCGCTGGATGCCCTGGCTCAGATGCGAGCTCAGCATGAAACCATCGCTCTGCTGTACCACGCGACCGGCACAGGTAAAACTGTGACTGCAGTCATGGATGCCAAGTCCTGTGGTGGACGGGTTCTTTTCCTTGCGCATACGCAGGAGCTAGTGGATCAGGCAGCTGCAACCTTTACGCGTCTGTGGCCTGAAAAGTCCGTAGGGCGCTACATGGAAAGCCTCAAAGAATCCGATACGCATATCGTCTGCGGCAGCATTCAGAGTGTAGCGCTGCATTTGGATGCCTTCAAAGATGATGATTTCGATTATCTGATCATCGACGAAGCACACCACGCATCTGCGGATACCTATCAGAAGGTACTGGCTTACTTCAAGGCGGCGTTTACGCTAGGCTTGACAGCTACGCCGGAACGCGCAGACGATAAGAGCATTCTGGAGATATTCAAGAACACAGCGCACAAGCTGGATATTCAGACTGCCGTCGAGATCGGTGAGCTGGTGCCCGTGCGCTGCATCCGCATTCATACGAATATTGATCTGACCAAGGTTCGCTTTAACAGCGTGCAATACAACATCCGCGATCTGGAAAGCAAGATCTATGTACCGGAGCGGAATCGGCTGATCGTCGATACATGGCTGCAGTATGTACGGGACAAGCGGACAGTGGTATTCTGCGCCTCGGTCCGGCATGCGGAGCAGATTGCGGAGATGTTCCGTGAGCAGGGCATCGCTGCAGCTGCAGTGTCTGGCGGCATGAAGCAGTCGGAACGCAAAGAGTTCCAGGATAAGTTCGTTAGCCGTGAGATCCAGGTGCTTTGTGCCTGTGATTTGCTGAATGAAGGCTGGGATTGCCCGGAGACTGAAGTGCTTTTCATGGCACGTCCGACCATGTCCAAAGTACTGTATACGCAGCAGCTGGGGCGCGGCATGCGTCTGTCAGAGGGTAAAGAAAGCCTCATGGTGTTTGACTTCGTGGATAACGCTACGGTGTACAACGCGCCGTATTCGCTTCATCGGCTGTTCCAGCTGAAGGACTACAAACCGGGTCAGCTGGCACTTGCGCCCCATGGACAAAAGGCGGCTGAGGATGACCTGTATGCTCGTGGTGAGAAGCCGGAAGCGCTGCTGGATTGGCCGGTTGATGCGATGGACTACGAGCTGGTGGATATATTCAACTGGCAGGATGAAGCTGCCGGGATGATTTCACAGATGGAGTTCGTCCGTCGTGTGGATGTACAGACTGAAACCATCGAGCGTTATGTTCGTGAGGGTAAGCTGGTTCCTGACCTGGTGGTGCCCATGAGCGAGCATCGCACGTTCAAGTACTTCAAGGAAGAATCGCTGCAGCGATACGCTGAACAGTACGGCTGGAAACTGATTGATGACAGTAATCGCAAGGACATGTTCATGGATATGATCCAGCAGATGGACATGAGCTATTCCTACAAGCCGGTGCTGATCAAGGCGATTCTGCGGTATGCAGATTCCAAAGGCCGCGTGAAGCTGGATGACATCGTTGCCTATTTCCGAAAATACTATGAGGACCGCCGTGTTGCTGGTTTGCCTGTAGAAAAGCGTAACAGCATATTTGCCAAGGGCGAATATACGGATGCAGCTGCATACCGAAATATCCTGTCCAACCCGTTCAAGCGGTTCGAGGATATGCAGATGATGCGCCACACCAAGACGCTTGGTATCATCCAGGTGGACGAGGCTGTCTGGAAGCACCTGAGCGACGATGAAAAGGCCGATATTGAACGCATCTGTGATGAAAAGCTAGCGGCATATTTTGCCCGTCTGAAGTAAGCCCGGAGGTTCTGCCATGAATGCGAAGGATGCCTATACCCTGCTTGAAACACTAATGGACGGCGTTAACCCGATGACGGGTGAGCTGCTGCCGGAGGATCATGTGTGCCATGAACCTGCGGTACTGCGCGCGTTGCATAAGGCGTTGGTGGCGCTGCGGAACAGCGATGATATGCCTGTTGATGATACTGCGTTGGTCAATCGAAATGGTAAGCTCAACGCAGGCCGGCCATGGACGCAAAAGGATCTAGACTGGTTGAAGCAACTGCATGAGGCAGGGGCATCCATGGAGGAGATGTGCCATCTGTTGCAGCGTAGGAAGCGTGGCATTGAGAAGCAGCTGATCTACCTTGGACTCATGGGCCAGAATGGTGAAGCTGTTGCAGCAACCTCAAAGCGCTCACGAACAGGAACGCCATGGACGGCTGAAGACGACAAAACCCTGTGGGAGATGTGG
>JBGVOA010000498.1:0-10709 GCA_045126095.1 Christensenellales bacterium
GAGCGGCACGGGAAAGTCAACCCACACGCGGCTGTGGCGCGAGGTTTTTGGCGAGCGAGCGGTGATGATCAACGACGATAAGCCCTTCCTCCATGTGGGGGAGGCGGGCGTGACGGTGTTCGGCTCGCCGTGGAATGGCAAGCATCGGCTGGGCAGCAATGCCTCTGCGCCGCTGCGGGCCATCTGTATCCTGCAGCGCGGAACGGAGAACCGTATCCGCCGCATCACGCCCAAAGAGGCGGTCAGCATGCTGGTACAGCAGAGCAACCGTCCGCAAAACCGGCGGCTGATGCTGCAATACATGCGGCTGCTTGACAGGCTGGCGGCGCAGGTGGTATTCTACACTCTGGAGTGCAACATGGAGCCGGAGGCGGCGCGGGTCGCCTACGAGGCAATGTCAAGAAAGGAAGCGGAAGTATGAAGCTGAAGGAAGGCTTTGTCCTGCAGGAGATCGGTGGGCAGATTGTGGTGATTCCCACGGCGGACGATATGGACCTTGACATGATGATCAAGCTGAACGAGACCGGAGCGTTCCTGTGGGAGCGCCTGGAGCAGGAGACGGACGAGGATGCGCTGGTGTCCGCATTGCTGGCGGAATATGAGGTGGACGAGGCGACCGCGCGGCGCTCCGTGCAGAGCTTCGTCAGGAAGCTGAGCGACAATGGCCTCCTCGCGTGAGCCGGCGGACAGCCTGATCGGTGCGCTGACGGCCCGGCTGACCGGCGATCAGGTGATCCGCCATGTGAGCTTTTCGGGGCGGAGCATGCTGCCGATGCTCAGACAGGGCAAGGACACGGTGGAAGTGAAAAAGCCCCCGGAAAGGCTGAAAAAGTACGATCTGCCGATGTATGTGGGCCCGAGCGGCAAGTATGTCATGCATCGCATCGTGGACGTCCGGGAGGACCATTATGTCTGCCTGGGTGACAACACGTATGCGTATGAGAAGGTGCGTCCGGAGCAGATCGTGGCGGTGGTGTGCGCCTTTTACAGGGGCGACAAGCGCATCCCTGTGGACGCGCCGGGGTACAGGCTGTACTGCCGGGTCTGGTGCGCGGCGTACCCTGTCCGGCGGTTCCTGCGGAAGGTGAAGCACGGTTTGTGGAGGCGACTGAAATGCGGCAATCGCCCTTGATGTGGGTCGCGGGGAAGGTGCGCAGGCGGATCCCCATGGTTCTGCTGCTGGTGGCGGCAGAGGTGGGCTACGCGCTGTTCCTGGTGTTTTTTGCCCTGGGCAGCCGGGGTGTGATCGACAGCGCGGTGGCGGGTGCGCGCGACGGCTTTGCGGCGGCCTGCTGGCGGCAGGTCGGCGTCATCGCGGGCATTCTGGTTTGCCTGACGCTCATGCGCCACCTGCGGGAGAAGCTGCGGGCGGTGCTGGAGCTGGACTGGAAGCGGCAGCTGCTGCATGGTCTGCTGCATGGCGAATATGCGCAGGTGCGGAAGTACCACAGCGCGGAGCTGCTGAACCGGCTGAACAACGATGTAGCGAAGGTTAACGAGGGCGTGATCAGCGTGCTGCCCAGCGTTGGGTCCATGCTGACGCGGTTGGTGGCAGCGGTGGTTGTGCTGGGTACGATCGACGCGCGCTTCACGGGCCTGCTGGTGCTGCTGGGTCTCATGGTGATTGTGCTGACGGGCCTGATGCGGCGCTTCCTGAAGGAGCTGAACAAGCGGGTCAGCGAGCACGACGGCAAGGTCTCCGGCTTCGTGCAGGAGCTGATGGAGAAGCTGCTGATGGTGCAGGCCATGGATGTTTCCCAGGAGGTGGAAGCCCGGGCGGACGTGCTGCTGAAGGAGCGGTATGTCATCCAGCGCAGGCGGAAGAACGTGTCTGTGCTGACGAACACGGGCGTGAGCATCCTGACCTACGGCGCGGGGTTCCTGGCGCTGGCGTGGTGCTCCTTCCGGCTGCTGCAGGGGCGGATGTCCTTTGGCTCCCTGACGGCGGTGATCCAGCTGGTCAACCAGCTGCAGTCGCCCTTTGTGCATCTCACGGGTGTGCTGCCGCAGTATGTGGCCATGATCGCCGCAGCGGAGCGGCTGATGGAGCTGGACGCAATCCCCGGCGAGGAGGCCTCCGCGGTGGAGGACGCACGCGGGCTCTACGCGCAGCTGGACGGCATCGGCGCGGATCGGCTGTGCTTCTCCTACGATAACGATGTGATTCTGCAGGGGGCGGACTTTTCGCTGCCCACGGGGGCCTTTGCGGTGATCACCGGCCCCTCCGGCATCGGCAAGAGCACGCTGCTGAAGCTGCTGCTGGGCGTTTATCCGCCGGAGGACGGCGCTCTGTTTGCCCGCAGAGGCGATGAGCGCATTCCGCTGGGACGGGCGACGCGCCGACTTTTCGCCTATGTGCCCCAGGGAAATCTGCTCCTGAGCGGCACGCTGCGGGAAAACCTGACGATCGTCAGGCCCGATGCGGCGCAGGCGGAGATCGACCGGGCTGTTTATGTCAGCGCGATGGACGAATACCTGCCCCACCTGCCGGATGGCCTCGAAACGGTGCTGGGCGAGAATGGCGCGGGCTTGTCCGAGGGGCAGGCGCAGCGCCTTGCGATCGCCCGCGCGGTGCTGAGCGGCGCGCCGATCCTGCTGCTGGACGAATGCACCTCCGCGCTGGACGAGGCGATCGAGCAGACCGTCCTGACGCGGCTGAAGGCGCTGCCGGATCGCACCTGCATCGCTGTGACGCACCGCCCTGCCGCCCTTGCGCTGTGCGACTGGCGGCTGGAGGTTGCAGACGGAAAGCTCTGCACGGTGCAGGCGACGACCTGAAGTGAATACAGAAACTCCTCCCCATGCGGACCTGAAGTGTGCTTCAGGCGTGTGGGGAGGAGTTTGCGTGCGTGGAAATTCATGCGCGGAACCGCCTGTACCGCCGGAGATAGAGCAGGTACCCGGGCAGCAGCGCCGCATAGGCCCACAGGGGGCGCGGGGAGGCCCGGAGCGGCCAGCGGTGGGCAATGGCCATGGCGACATAGCGAACCGAATCAAGAAACCTGCTGACGGCGGCGTCATCCAGCCGGAGCCGCTGGGTGATGTAGGCGAAGTACCCCTGCGGATTGCTGTACAGCGTGTGCGCAATGCGGGCGGTATAGCCGTCAGGATGGTACTGGCAGATGTAGAGCCCTTCGCGCAGGATGCGCAGCGGCCCCTCCTGGTCAAGCTGATCGTAGAGGTAATTCTCCGGCACGAACTTTTCGCCCGGGAAGGCAGGAAAAGCATGCTCCTTCAAGACGCTGCTCCGGAAGACGAGCGCCGCGTCGCCGGAGAGACCATGCCGTTCATAGGCGGCCTTCAGGGTGGAGCGGGTGACGGCTTTGTCGGCCAGAATGGTCACGGGCATGTCGTCCGCCTGCACCTTGAAGACCAGCATGCCGACGCATTCCGAGGGCAGCGACTTGTACTCGGCTAGCAGAGCTTCTACGGCGCGGTCGGCCAGGCAGTCATCCGAATCGACGCAGATGAACATGTCGCCCTCTGCCAACGCTGCGCCCTGGTTGTGAGCGGCCATTTTTCCGGCATTGGCCTGACGGTGGATGCGCAGGGGAAGCTTTCCTTCCGCCTGCCATGCGGCAAGCAGCTGCGGGGTGTCATCCGTCGAGCCGTCATCGACAACGACCCACTCGAAATCCCGGCAGGTTTGCCGGCACAGGGAGGCATATAGCTGCGGAAGGGTGTCGGCGCGGTTGTAGGTTGGCGTGAAAATGGTCAGGAACATGGTGCGGATCACTCCAATGATAAATAGAAGCGCTGTGCGGCGGCGGCCACGGTTTCGATCTGATAGGCGGAGGACAGCGCCAGCTGTGAGCGCGCTTCGCGGGTGGCCATGTCCTGCTGGAAGCTGCGTTCGATCTGCCCAAGCCACGCCTGATCCGGGGCAGACAGCGGCAGCCGCGTGAACAGCCCGGCGCCAATGTCGGCGGAATCAGGCACGTTTGTGGAGGCGATGCAGGGCAGCCCACAGGCCTGTGCTTCCACCGCGGCGATGCCCAGGCCTTCGTGCAGGGAAGGGAAGAGGAACACATCGGCGGCGCACAGGAGGTCGGCTACGTCCGTGCGGCTCCCCAGAAACTGAATGTGGGAGCTTTGCGCCGCAGACCGCAGCTGAGCATCCAGCGGCCCTGTGCCGATCAGCAGGCCATATACGGTTGCATCCTGCCGGGTCAGCTGGTTCAGGAGCGAAAGGATGCGGCGATGATTCTTTTGCCTGGCCATGCGTCCGACGTGGCAGACCACCTTCGCCGCCTCCGGGATTCCCAGCTGACTGCGCACGGCCCGGCGCTTCTGCGGGTCGAACTGAAAGTGCTGCAGGTCGATGCCGTTGCGCCATACCTGCGCTGCACCATGCTTGCGCGGGAACAGCCATGCCGCCGCCTCCGTGGAGCAGGCGACAAAGTGGTTGGCGTGCTGCTCAATGCTCCAGCTGCTGAGCAGCTTGTAGCATTTCATGATCGCTGGCAGGTCGCTGCGGCTGTTGTGGGAATGGGCGATGCGGTGGGGGACGCCCGCGCGGCGCGCCTGCCGGAGTACCATGCCCATTTCTGCATGGGTGTGGGCATGGATGACGCGGTATTCCGGGTGAGCGGAGAAGAAGCCGAGGAGGTTGTCGGCGTAATGCTGCGTTTTTGCGAGGCAATGCACCTCAGCGCCCATGGCGCGGACGACTTCATCCAACTCGCCGGGGCACTGGGTCAGGAAATCAAACTGGAGCTGGCTGCGGTCCACGTGGCGGTACAGGTTCAGGATCACCCGCTCCGTACCGGCGTTGTTGAGCTGCGGATACACATGCAGAACGCGCATCGGGGCCACCTCCTTGTCAGCATTTCGGGTGCTTGGGCTGTCAGCCATACAGATCGGCCAACAGCTGCGTGTAAGCGTCCAAGTTGCTCATTTCGTCTGCGCGGCGCAGGGCGGCGGCAGAGCGCTGCGCGTAGGCGGCGGGCTCTGTCAGCATCGTCAGCAGGAAGCGGACGAACTCCTCCTTGCTTTCGCACAGACAGCCCTCGTCGCCGGTGATGATCGCCGGGATGCCGCCCACGGGAGTTGCGGCGACCGGCTTGCCAAGGGCCAACGCCTCCCCCGCGACCAGGCCAAAGCCCTCCCAGGAGGAGGTCGTGCAAAGGACGCGCGAGGCCGCCAGAATGGGGTGCGGATTGTTCAGGAAGCCTGTCAGCGTGACGGCGGACTGCAGCCCGTGCTCCCGGATGAAGGTCTCGATGTCCGGTCGGAGCTCGCCCTCGCCGATCATGACAGCGGTGGTTTCCGGGCGCAGCGCGCGGAGCGACTCGATCACCTGCAGGAACAGCAGCGGGTTCTTCTGCGGCATGAACCGCCCGAGGAAAACCACATCAAAGCTCTGAACGGCGGGCTCCTGCTGAGCCCTGCGTCGGACGTGCTCCGGTACCATGGGATTCCCCACGACCAGCTGCTTGCGCCGGAAAAGCCTGCCGAAGATGAAATCGTCAAACACGGCCTGGGATACCCCGAGGATCTTCCGGTGTCGCAAGCAGCTCAGCCCGTAGGCGAGCGTCCGGGGATTCACGCTTTTCAGCCACGGCGGGTTGTTGTGCAGGTGGGAGATCACCGGCGTGCGCCCGGCAGTCGCGGCACAGAGCAGACCTGCCGTATAGTCGTGGGCGTGGATGATGTCAGGCTGATACGCCTTGAACAGGCGGCGCAGCTCGGAGAGGCAGAGCTTCCTCAGCGGGGCGAACTCAATGCCGTTTTCCTCGACGACCTGCCGGATCGGCCCGTCCGGCGATGCATAGATGAACCGGTAGCTGCCCTGCCCTTGCAGGCTGCGGATCAGGGTGATCGCCACATTCTCCGCGCCGGAGAAGGAGTTCATCGCCAGAACGTGGATGATGACTTTCATCAGGTATCACTCCGCATAGATCTCTTTCATTTGGCTGGCAACGCGGTCAAGGGAGAAGCTGCTGATCTTCTCCCGGTTCCAGCGGCCCATCTCTGCGCGCCGGTTACCTGTGAGCAGCCGGGTGACGGCGTCGGCAAATGCGTCCGCGTCCTCCGGCGGACAGAGGTATCCGCCCCTGCCGTCTTCGATCAGGTCGACATTGCCGCGGATGCGGGAGGCGACGCAGGGCAGGCCGCTGGCCATGGCCTCCATCAGGGACACGGACAGACCCTCGCGCCGGGAAGGGAGAAGGAACAGGTCGGCTGCGCCGAGCAACTCATGCACATCCGTCCGGAAGCCAAGCAGATGCAGCTGCACATGCTGCTTTGCGGCTTCCTCTCGCAGCTGCTCTTCCAGTCCGCCGATGCCGGCGATCACATAGTGCAGCCCTTCGCATGGCACCTTGCCCAGCGCGCGGATGGCGGTCAGGTGATTCTTGTTCTCATTCAGCTCGCCCACGGACAGGACGATGGTATCCTCCGGGCCAAAGCCCAGGGCGCGCCGCTTGTCTTCCCGGCGGACGGGCGTGAAGCACGCCGGATCAATTCCGACGCCCGGCACGTATTCGACCCGGCCAGCCCTCAGCTTTTTCCGGGCGAGGGCGCAGTCCTCCCGGTTGATTGTGACCAGCACGTCGGTCAGCGGGGCGCAGAGCTTCTCGATCGGATAAAACAGGAGCCAGCTCGAAAGCGGCGCGCCCTTATAGAAGTGGAAGCCGTGGGCTGTGTAGACCACGCGGGTGCCAAAGCGCCTGCGCGAGGCCCGCGCGGCCAGACGCGCAATCACGCCGCCGATGGGGGACTGGCAGTGCATAAGCGCATAACGCCGCTTGGCGCACAGTGCCTTCACCTGCCGGTAGGAGGCGAGGATGCCCCGGATATCGCCGATGCTGCGGGGGATGGGCATGTGGATGGCACGCACGCCCATCTGCGCAAGCTCGCGCTGGAGCGCTTCGGTGCGCTGCGCATCGAAGGTGTTGCCGCGCTCAAAATTGGCCACCACGTCCACCTGATAGCCCAGCTCCTTCAGCAGGCGGAGGTTGCTCATGTTGAACTGGTCGATCATGGAGGCGACGGAGGCCAGCAGCAGCGCGCGCTTGTGGGTTTCGCAGCCCTCCGTGCGGCGGATGCTTTCCTCAAAACTGCAAACCTGGTAGCCTTCCCGGTAGGCGGACAGCTCCGGCGTGTAGCTCAGGCTGCCGAAGGCCTTGCGGATCGCGCCGGAAAAGCGACCGGCCAGCTTCATCAGCCGGATAAAGCCGCGGGGTGTGGGGAGCTTCCTACCGTGGGCGTCAGCGATGGCGCGGGCAATCCCGGCGGTGCTGACGAAGACGTCATTCTGGGGGTGAAACACGCCCTGCTCCCGGTTTTCGATCATCAGGCGGACAAACTCCGCCAGGTTTTCGATGTACAGGATGGAACGCTCGTTGCCGGTCTCCGGGAAGAAGGGCAGCCGCCGTGCCAGTCTGGCCAGGAGCGGGTAATTCCCCTTGCAGCCGGGACCATAGACCATGGGCGGCCGCAGCACGACAGCACGGAAGGTATCGCAGCCCATGGCGAGCAGGCCCTCCTCCGCGCGGAGCTTGGAATCGCCGTAGCAGCTGGCGGGGGTGGCTGGCGTGCCGATACTGATGCGCTTTGCTTGCCCGATGGGCGCACTGTCGCCATACACGATGGCGCTGGACATGAAGATGAACTGGCTGACTCCGGCTGCTTTGGCTTTGGCGGCCGCCTCCAGGGTCAGATCGGTGTTGATCCGGTAGTAGGCCGCCCGCTGCGCATCTGACAGGCGCCCTGTGTCAGCGTGCGCAATACCGGCAACATGAAACACAACGTCATAGGCGGAAAAGTTGTGCCCGCGCCATGCGTTGTCCGTCATGTCGATGGTATCGATCTGATACAGGTCGTTCCAGCGGGACAGATACTTCTCCACGGAGGTGCCGATGAAGCTGTCCTTGCCGGTGATCAGGATGCGTGTCAAGGTGGTCAGACTCCTTTGTTCCTCTCGATTTCTTCCCTGCGGGCTTCGTAGCGCCTGGCGACAACGCCGGTGCCGCCCTCGATCACGCCCGTGCGGCGCAGCACGGTGCCGAAGGTGTACAGGAAGCAGGTCAGATCCATCTTCAGGGTGAGGTGGCGGACGTATTCGCCGTCCAGGCGGGCTTTGTCGGCGATCTCCAGCGCGTCCCGGCCATGGATCTGTGCCCAGCCGGTCAGCCCGGGGCGGACGTCGTTTGCGCCGTACAGGTCGCGCTCGGTAATCAGGTCATCCTGATTCCACAGCGCTGGGCGGGGCCCGACGATGCTCATGTGTCCGACAAGGATGTTCCACAGCTGCGGCAGCTCATCCAGGCTGGTCAGGCGCAGCAGGCGGCCTGCCCGTGTGATGTGCGCATTGGGGGTCTCCAGCATGTGCGTGGGCATGTCGTGGGGCGCATCCAGGCGCATGGTGCGGAATTTGCGGATGCGGAAGAGCTTCTTTCCCCTGCCCACACGCTGCTGGGTGAACATCACCGGTCCCCTGGAATCCAGCCTGATCCAGACCGCTGCGATCAGAAAAACGGGGGCGAGGACGATCAGCCCGATGAGGGATAAAACAATGTCGATGGCGCGCTTGATAAAACGTTGATACATGCTTCGATCCTTTGACTTTGGGTCGGTACAGACATGACCTTACGAACAATATACCACACTTAGTATACCACAGATTGCCGGAAAACGCTGCTGATATTGGAAAAAAAGCAAAATATTCTGCGGGAAAGCAGCAGTTCGGATAACCTGTGGATAACCTTGAAGCGCTTGCTGCACAGGTGGTGGTTGATAGTAAAAACGCCGGAGCACGATGTTCCGTACTCCGGCGTCAGGTTAATGATAATAGTCCAGGCCAACGAAGTCCAGCATCTGCCGGTGGGTCTCCACGTTTTCCTTCGTCAGCGCGGAAAGGTTGCGCGAGTGCTTCCTCCAGGCCCCTTTGGTGAACAGCGTCCGGCTGATGAGAAAGTACACCCACACGCCCGGCAGCAGGTACGGCGCCTTCTTCAGGATCGGATAGTTCATCTGCAGGTATTCCTTCCCGGGGAAGATGCGGCGGATGATATAGGCCGTTTTCCCCTGGAATTTCTGATCCGCCCGCTGGATGTCGCGCACGCCTGCCGCCACGATGGCCTGCTCGGCGGTGCCCCAGCTGCCGTTGGCGAAAATGACCTCGGTGATCAGGTCGACTGCGTCATCTACGTCGCCATCCTCAAACCACATGGCGATGGTCCGCCGGATGTTGCGGTAGAATGCGCCCAGATACAGCTTGTCCAGCACCTGCTGCACATAAGCCTCATCCAGCTCCGGATGAGCCCTGAGGAAAACCCACAGATCCACCAGATGACGGCAGCCGATTCCGCTGGTTCTGTAGTGCTTGGCGAAATGGGCAAACAGGAAAATGAACGTGTCCTCCGGAGAAAAAGCGTAGCGGCTGCCCGCTGTGCATTGGGCCCGGAGCCAGCCGTCGCCATAGCAGGTGTAATAGTCGCTGGTCGCTTCCGGGATCAGGCACTTGTGCAGCTCGAGCATCAGCGCGCCGGTGCGCCAGACCAGCTCGTGCTCCGTTTCCTTATCCGCTTCAAAACCCAGCGCCTGCATGATCGGGATGATCTGCTGATACTGTGCCAGGCGGATCAGCACGTCCGCATCGCCCATCGTCCGCAGTTCCGGCTTGGGGTACAGCGCCTTGATGACGCTGCCCTTGAGGGGCATGTAGTCGATCCCATCTGCATCAAACGCGGCAAAGACCCGCTCCAGCTCCCGCATCTGACGCCTGCTGATCTGCACGGCCTTGCAATAGTGCTGAAAGAGCTTTTGCATGGCAGGCGTCTGCGGATCGATGCCGCAGCTCGTTGCTCCCTCATAAACCATCGCTCCGATGTGGTGCGGGCCGGTCAGGCGGATGGCTTCCCCCAGGTCAAAGCCCTCTGGCAGAGGGACTTTTTCGCCGGTGATGGCAGCTTTCAGCAGCGCAACAACGCCCTTTTGGGTCAGATTCATCCGTATCACTCCAAACCTGCAATATCCGCGAGCTGGATCTGCCAGCGCGTCTATTATAGCGCAGAGCCGTCCGCAGTGTCAACACAGCGGCTGCGGAAGCGCCCGCCTCCCTTGGGCAGCAGGGGGCTCGGGGCGGCCTGAATGCGATGGCATATACCGAAGCTGCGGATGACGGCTGCAAAACGTCTCCGCCGCAGCCGGATTGTGGCCGTTAGAATGCAGAAAAAAACCGGAAAACCTCGTGGATACAAGGCTTTCCGGGATGAAGGACAAGGGGATATCTTACTCCCACTCGCTTCGAAAACTTTTATCCGGTGTCTCTTTCGGGCGTTTCAGGCGCTAATTCAGCTCATTTCCCCACGAAATAATCCGTTTTTCTCGCTCATCTCACTGGTATCAGCGTATTTGGCATCAAATTGACCTCACGATTTGTCCTCACGTTAAGCTGGATTCGCGTGGAGAAAACCGGATTACTCATTTTGAATTTGATGACAAATCTCTGAAATCTCAAGAGTTTTATTCCAGTGGCTTCGGAGTTAAGTCAAAAAGGGATTTATTGACGAGGGATCATGCTGTTTGGCTTGCAGGTTAGAGTGAAGGGCTTTTCCTGTAAGCATCTTCATTATACTGCACTTGCAAGGAGAGCGCAAGCATGTTGTTTTTATTTATAGGCCATCACGCTGCTGACTTCTTCTTCGTTTGGCATTCCAGACATAGTCCAGGAAATGATCCCAATTATTCATTACTTGCCAGTA